>JAQGMY010000205.1 GCA_028292105.1 Ramlibacter sp. | reverse complement strand
GGCGCGCCGGCCATCCAGCCGTTGCGCCCAAGTGCTGCCTCCGTCCGCGGTCGCCAGCACCACACCGCCGTGCCCCACGGCGACTCCGTTGACGGCGTCGGCGAAACGCAGCGCGGTGAGCGTGACGCTCACCGGCGCCGGCACCTGCTTCCAGCTGCCGCCGTTGTCGGCGGAGAGGACGATGATGCCGCGTTCCCCCACCGCCACCACCCGCGCGCCCGCCTGGGCGGCGGCGAGCAGGACGGCGCGCTCCGGGCGGGCGACGGCGAGCGCGGGGCGCCCCAGCGCCTCCGGTTCGGCCGCGCCTGCCGCTGGCGCCACCAGCGGCAGCGCCAGCGCGAGCAGCGAACGGCGTGACAGCACGAACTGCTTCATGAGGGGTTCAGCGCACGCTGTCGCCGGACAGGGCATCCGGGCTGAAGAAGCTGTCCGGGCGGCGCGGCTTGAGCGAGACCTGCGACGCCTTGCTGTTGAACAGCTGGCCGGCGAAGGCTGCGCCCGAGACGAGGTCGGTGAAGCCCATCGAGCCGAGCACCAGCGCCGGCATGTCGGGTGCGACGAAGCTTTGCGACCAGAGCGTCTTCCACAGCTGCCCGTTGGCGTCCCAGCGGTCGCCCAGCACGCAGATCCAGCTGTCCTCGTCGCAGTAGTAGCGGCTGCGCGGCGCCTGGTGGCGCTGCCCCGGCTTGAGCGTCGCCTCCACCACCCAGACGCGATGCAGTTCCCAGCGCATGTGCTCCGGGTTGTAGTGGTGCTTGTCCAGCACCTCCGCATCCGTCTTCGGCTGCATGAAGCCGTTGGCGTTGTAGGGGACGTACATCTCCTTCTTGCCCAGGATCTTCCAGTCGAAACGGTCGAGGCGCCCGGTCCAGGTGTAGATCTCGTCGAAGGTCATGACGCCGGCCGCGGCGGGCGTGGGCGTGTCGCAGCAGGCATTGGGCAGCTTGCGCACGCGGCGCTGGCCCGTGAGGTACACCCAGGTCTGCAGCTTGTTCGGGTCGATGTTCTCGTGCGCCAGCAGCGCTTCGCCGGCGCGCAGCGGCGGACCGCTGTTGCGGATGCGCACGAACCAGAAGTTGCCGTCGCCCTTCTCGAAATCCTCCGGCGTGCGGTCCTGGTAGTAGTAGGGGAACTGCTGGTCGCCGTCGAGGTCGGAGATCAGCACCGGGCGGCCGTCCGACGTCATCTGGTACCAGGTGTTCGAGAAGCTCCACGACGTGCCGCGCCAGTGCAGCATGTGGTTCCACATCACCTCTTCGCCGGTCTTGGGGATCGGGAAGGGAATGCCGCCGTACACGCCGCGCGGCACGCCGTTTTCCAGCCTGCCGCTGGTCGCGTTGCGCAGGGTGTTGTCGTACACCCATTGCGGCGCCGCGGCGGTGCGATGCGTCCTGTACACATCGACGCGGAAGCTGTCCGGGTACTTCTTCAGCAGCGCCTTGGTGCCGTCGGTCAGCTTGTCGGCGTACTGGTCGGCATTCCTGGCGTTGATCGTGAGCACGGGCTTCTCGCCCTTGAAGGGATCACCACGACGGCCTCCTGGCCGGTCGCCGGCGATGGGGGTCGTGTAGCCGCCGGTCCACGCCGGGATGCTGCCGTCCCGGTTGGCCGCCTTTTCGCCACCGAACGGCGTCAGCTCGGACTTGAGCTTGGCGGCTTCGGCGGCAGTGACCCCGGCAAACGCCGGGATGGTCGCGGTGAGGGCCACCGCGAGGCACGCGCTCTTGAGAATCATCTTCATGGACGTGGTCTCCTGGCAGGGGTTCAAAAGCTGCGCCGCACCGTGAACGCGATGAAATCGCGGTCGCGCAGCGTCTGGCCGTAGGTGAAGGGGGGCGCAGCGGCGCGGGTCGGGTCCGAGCTGAGCAGGGTGTCGGCGCGCCCGAAGAAGTGCGTGTAGGCGAGGTTGATGTTCCAGCTGTTGTGGTAGACCGCGGCCAGCCCCAGCGTGAAGTCGCCACCTCTCTCCGGCGGCAGCACGCCCGGGCCGAGCGCCAGCGAGCGCGAGCCGCGCGGCGCGTATCCCACGCCGATGGGCACGGAAACATCGAGGCCGGACACCACCTGGCGATAAGTCGGGGTGAACACGAAGCGCAGCCCCCAGGCGTCGCGCGAGCCATTCGGGTCCAGCGACGGCGGCCCGCCCGGGGTCGCGGTGCAGTGCTTCTCGCAACTGAGCATGCGGTTCCACGCGATCTCGCCGACGAAGAGCGCCTCGCGCCACAGCGGCGTCGGCTGCAGCGACCAGATGGTCGAGAGGTTGACGTGCGCCGTGTTGCCCACCGCATAGGCGGGGTTGTCCCGGTTGTCGTTGGGCGGCACAGGAAAGCCGGTGATGACCGACAGCAGGCGCGAGGGATCGGCCGTGCCGCCGGAGGAAGCGAGCGCCTGGTTGCGGCGGACGGAAGCCTCCATCGCGAAGTTGGCGTTGCCGAAGGTGCGGCTGGCGCTGCCCCCGAAGGCGGTGGTGCCCTCGTGGTAGGCCTGGTAGAACCCGGTGGGCTGCGGGCCGAAGCCGCCGAGCCCGATCTGCGTCACCATCTGCGGCGTCTTGTCGTGAAAGCGCACCGCGTACAGGCCGAAGTCCGTGTCCCAGGCGCCGAATCGCAGCTGCAGGCCGCCTTGCCCGCCGTTGCGCGGCTCGAGGTCGGCGCCGCGCGGCACCGAGATGCCCGGGCCGACCCACAGGTTCTCGGCGCCGGGACCGAAGATGTCGCTCACCGAGTAGTAGCTGCCCACCGCCGGGAAGCGATTGGGGCGCCAGCGGAACTGGTAGTAGGCGCCGATCGTGGTGCTCGGCGTGATCTGGACCTGGCCGGAGATCTGCGGCACGGGCAGCACGAATTCCTTGGCCTGCGCGGTGGGGTCCGCCTGCAGCCGCGCGATGTCGAACGGGCTCTGGGCCCCGGCGATCGCATTGCCGGCAAAGAACAGCGACTCGCCCCAGACCAGCGCGTGCTGCCCCAGGCGCACGGTGACCGGCTTGCCACCGGCGTCGAACTTGTGGAACACGAAGGCGTCGCGCAGCTGCACGTCGCGGCCGTGCAGGCGGCGGGTCGTCCGGGTGAACTCGTTGTACGGCACCGAGCGCTGGTTCGGCACGGCGCCACCGGCGAAACCCGGGTTGTCGTTGCCGTGGTTGTAGACGGTGTCGTACCATGCCTGGCCGCTGATGCGCGCACCCGTGCCGGGGCGCAATACCGCGTCGAACTCACTCAACAGCTCGAGGCGGTTGGAGATCAGGCCCTTGTTGAAATTGCGGTCACCGTCGTCGGCATTCGGATTGCCGGTGAGCGCCGGGCTCTGCCCCCGGGTTCGGAACGCAGCGCCGTAACGCACGGTGTTGCTGAAGGTGTACTGCGGACCCGCGGACGCCTCGCGCGCGTCCTGTGCCTGCGCCAGGGATGCCGCGACGGCGAGCGCCGCGACGCTGACCGCGCGAAGCCCTCCCCCGAACCCGCGCGCTTGTTCCTTGCCCATCGTTGTCTCCTGTTCCTGGCCGCCGCAGCAGCCGCTTCGTTGTGATCCGGCCGCCTCTGTCGTGCGACCGGCACGGGCCCCGTTCTTGAACTGCGGCCGGGTTGCTCCCTCTACTTGCTCAGGCGCCCTCTCAGCCCGCTGCGACGCCGTCCCAAGCCAGGTACTTGATCTCCAGGTACTCCTCGATGCCGTAGTGCGAACCCTCGCGGCCCAGGCCGCTCTGCTTCACGCCGCCGAAGGGCGCCACCTCGTTGGAGATCAGCCCGCAGTTGATGCCCACCATCCCGGATTCCAGCGCCTCGGCAGCCCGCCAGATGCGCGCGTGGTCGCGGCTGAACAGGTAGGCGGCGAGGCCGAACTCGGTGTCGTTGGCGATGGTGATCGCCTCGGCCTCGGTCTTGAACCGCACCAGCGGCAGCACCGGGCCGAAGGTCTCTTCGCGGGCCAGCGACATGCCCGGTGCCACACCCGCCACCACGGTGGGTTCGAAGAACGAGCCGCCGAGCGCATGCCGCTTGCCGCCGGTGAGCACGCGGGCGCCGCCGGCGATCGCGTCGCGCAGGTGTTCCTCGACCTTGGCGACGGCGCCTGCATCGATCAGGGGCCCGATCTGCACGCCGGCTTCCAGGCCGTTGCCGACCTTCAGTTCGGCCGTCCGCTGCGCCAGCCGTTCGGCCAGCGCGTCGTGGATGCCTTCCTGCACGAGCACCCGGTTGGCCGCGATGCACGACTGGCCGGTGTTGCGGAACTTGGCGGCCAGCACGCCTTCGACGGCGAGATCGAGGTCGGCGTCGTCGAACACGATGCAGGGCGCATTGCCGCCCAGTTCCATCGAGCACTTCTTGATGGTGGCCGCGGACTGCTGCAGCAGCACGCGGCCGACCTCCGTGGAGCCGGTGAAGGTGACCTTGCGCACCAGCGGATGGCTGGTGAGCACGCTGCCGATCGCCCGCGTGTCGTTGCCCGTCACCACGTTGAACACGCCGGCCGGGATGCCCGCGCGCAACGCCAGTTCGCCCAGCGCGAGCGCCGTCATGGGCGTCTGGCTGGCGGGCTTGACCACCATCGCGCAGCCGGCGGCCAGGGCCGGGCCTGCCTTGCGGGTGATCATGGCGGCGGGGAAATTCCAGGGCGTGATGGCGGCGCAGACACCGACCGGCTGCTTGAGCACCACGATGCGCATGGAGCCGCGCGGCGCCGGGATGACGTCACCGCGCACGCGCTTGGCCTCCTCGGCGAACCACTGCACGAACGACGCGGCGTAGTCGACCTCGCCCCGAGCCTCGGCGAGCGGCTTGCCTTCTTCCAGCGTGATCAGCGTCGCCAGGTCCTCGCGCGCGCCCACGATCAGCTCGTACCAGCGATGGAGCACTTCGTACCGGTGCTTCGCGGTGGTGGTGCGCCACTGGCGAAACGCGCGGTCCGCGGCTTCGACCGCCGCCGCGGTCTCGGCTTGCTGGCAGCGCGGCAGTTCGACCAGCACCTCGCCGGTGGCGGGGCTGCGCAGCGCGTACTTGCCGTGCGGCGTCTCTTCGACCCAGCGGCCGTCGACCAGCGCGCCGGTGCGCCAGAGGGTGGGATCCTTCAGCAGGGTCT
Organism: Ramlibacter sp.; assembly: GCA_028292105.1. Taxonomy (GTDB): domain Bacteria; phylum Pseudomonadota; class Gammaproteobacteria; order Burkholderiales; family Burkholderiaceae_C; genus Ramlibacter. The sequence continues at coordinate 17,565 of JAQGMY010000205.1, read as the reverse complement.
TCATGGCGTCAGCAGGGGAAGCGGCCGATGACGAATGCGCTGTCGGGCTCGGAGGTCACCTCGAGCTTCGACGCCTGCAGGCCCTGGCGCAGCGTCTTCATCCAGCGATCGGGAATGCGCGACGCCGGGGCGCGCAGCGGACCGCCGTTGAAGCCGGCCAGCCAGTCCATGTACTTCCAGTGGGTCCGGTTGATGTAGTTGACGCCGGGCATGTAGGCCGCGGTGGCGGCGCCCGAAGCGGCACGCGCCGGCGCCACCTGCCAGAACAGCTTCATCGCCTCGTCCCACTTGCCGGTGCGGGCCAGCTCGAAGGCGCGCGGAAAGTAGTCGCCCATCCACTGCGTGTAGCTGGTGCCCGAGAACTGCAGCTTCATCAGGCTCATCAGCGGGATGCAGTCGCCCTCGATCGGGCAGCTGATGACCACTTCCTCGCGGAAGTGCCGGTACATCTCCGCCAGGCCGGCGACCAGCGGGAAGCCCTGTTCGGCCTTGATCGCCACGATGTTCGGGCAGGCGTCGAGCAGGCGGCGCACGAACTGGACGTTCATGCCCGCCGGGTCGACCCGTTCGAAGCCCCACAAGGGAATCGGGAACAGCATCACGGCCAGCTCGGTGGCGTCGCAGAACTTCTTCGTGTAGTCGAAGATCTCCTGCTCGCTGGTCGGCCAGAAATTCGACGGGTACGACAGCAGCACGATGTCGGCTCCCGCCTTCTCCGCCAGCTTCACGGCCTCGATGTTCTCTTCCAGCGTGCCGAAGCCGGCGTGGAAGAACAGGCCCAGCTTGCCCCCCGCGGTGTCCCTGGCCCAGGCGGTGAACTGCGCGTTCTCCGCCGGGGTGATCGCCACTTCGCTGCACAGCAGCGTGTACTTGAAACCAAGATCCACGACCTTCCGGATGTCGTGGCGGATACCGCGCTCGTTGAGGCGTTGGAGGTCGGCGCTGTAGCTCGGGATGGTGACGGCGGAGCAGCCGACAAGCTGCTCGCGCGCCCAGGCTCGGGCGTCCTTCTTCTGGTACTGGGGCATGAGGGTTTCCCTTGGCTTACTTGTCGATGGTCAGCACCGAGATCGGCAGCACGGTGCAGCGGCCGGCCGCGCGCGCGCGGCGCAGCAGCATTTCGGCGATGACCACGTCCTGCAGGGCGGAACCGACGGACTTGTAGACGACGATCTCGTCGGCGGAGCGCCGGCCGGCGCTGCGCCCGGAAGCGATGTCCGCCAGCGAAACCATCTTCTCCATCAGGTCGATGCCGGCGGCCTTGGCGGCGATGCCGTCGCCGGTGTCGTGGGCCACTTCCTCCGGCATGTCCGACACGATGCGCGCCGCCCTGGCCATGGTGGCCTCGTCGATCTCACGCTGCTCCGGCAGCGTGGAGCCGATGGAGACGACGGTCGCGCCCGCCGGCAACCATTCGCCGCGGATGGTCGGCGTCTCGTCGCGGCTGCGGGCGGCGCACAGCACCACGTCCGCATCGCGCAGGGCAGCCTGCGCGCTGTCCACGTCGGCGACGTCGGCGGCGCTGCCTTGATCGCGCGCCCAGCCGGCGAAACGCGCCCGGCTGGCCGGAGTCGGGCTGAACACGCGCACCGATGCGAGCTCGCGCACGGCCAGCAGCGCCTGCAGCAGGCCGCGCGCCTCGAAGCCCGAGCCGATCACGGCCACGGCCAGGTGCTTGCGCGGGGCGAGCAGGTCCACCGCCAGCGCCGCGGCCGCGGCCGTGCGGATGCCGGTGATCTGGTTGCCGTCGATCAGGGCCGCCAGGTCCATGGTCCGCTGGTCGAACAGGGAGATCAGGTAGCTGGCGCGGTGGATCTTGGGCGACGCGGCGATCAGCTTGCAACCCATGTACTCGCCAGACGGCGATACGGCGGACAGCCCGCGCAGCCAGAAGCCGTCGCCGCGGGCCATCGACCGCGGGGGAACCATGGCGGGCGACATGGGCCGCGCATAGGCGTCACGCAGCGCCGCCACCGCTGCCGACCAGTCCGTCAGCGCCGCGACGTCGGCGTCACCGACGAAGACGGTTGGAACCTGAGGGGTTGCGAATGACGCCGGGGTGTTCAAGCCATGCTCCTGTCAAGACAGGCTGCACGGTACGCGCGGCGCGCCGCCGCAGCCAGCTGACAGCAGCGAATTCAGATATCCATCAAACAGAAGTCTGCTCGGTCCCTCCGAGCTGCGCCTGTCAACGCCGCGAGACTGCAGCCGCTTGGGCGAACGACCATTTCCCGCTCTTCACCAGCCGCTGCACCTCACCCTCGAGGCTGGACGAAACGGAGCGCACCCCCGCCGTGTGGCGGCGCGCACTGCTCACGTAGAGCGACCAGGTGATCGCCAGCCCCTGGATCGGGGCGCGGGCGAGCAGCGCCAGCTGCGGGTCGTCGTGCAGGGCGCAGTAAGGCATCACGGTGTAGCCGAGGCCTTCCTTGACGAGGGACAGGCACAAGGCCAATGTCTCTGCGTCCGCGGCCCGCCGGTACTTCTGCCCGTTTCGCTTCAGGTAGGCGTCGACACTCAGCCTCACGGCGTTCGGCCGGCCGGGCAGGATCAGCGGCGACGCACCCACCTGCTCCGGGGCGATTTCCCGCGTCGGGTCGAGGTCCGCCCCGGCGGGTCCCACCAGCAGCAGGTGCTCGCGCACCAGCGGTGTCTGTTCGACACCGGCACCGGGCGCTTCCTGGAAGTCCATCACGGCAACGTCGATGAGCCCCTGCTGCATGGACTGCCGCAGGTTGTGCACGAAGCCCTCATACACCCGAAGGGACACCGCCGGGTTGTTGCGGATCTCGCGTGCGGCGAACGGTGCGGTGACCATGCGGTGCATGGAGAACGGCAGGCCGATGGAGACCTGGGTGCGGGCCTGCCGTCCGAGTTCGTCGCGCAGCAACGAGGCGCCGCGCAGCAGGGCGGGCGCGCCGGCCAGCAGCATCTCGCCCGCGGGGGTCAGGCGCACTCCGCGTGCGTCCCGGGCCAGCAGCGTCACGCCCAGGCCGTGCTCCAGGGCGGCGATGCGGCGCGACACCGCCGGCTGGGTCATCTCCATCTCGACGGCGGCGCGGTTGATGCTGCCCAATTCCGCCACGCGCAGGAAGCAGTCGACGAGGTCCAGGTCCATCGCGGAAGCTTAACGGAAAGCGTTTAGCCGCTCTCTGAGCTTTCGTGTAGCGCATACCCCAGCCGCTGCCTAGCATGCCGGGGTGAAACCAGAGCAACCCACCACTACTGCCGTCGCCGAAGGCGCCCGCCGCGGCGCGCGCCGGGTCGTCACCGGTCACGACAACGCCGGCCGCTCGATCGTCCAGGAGGATCGCCAGTCGCCGTTCGTGCTGGCCTCGTCTGGAGGCAAGGGCCCGTTCGTGATCGACTTGTGGAAGACCCACGCCAGCCCCGCCGACAACCAGTCCGGCGAGCCGTGCACCCACGACATCACGCTCGCGCCGCCGGCGCGAGGCTCGCTCCTGCGCATCGTGGAATTCCCGCCGGACCGCAGCTACATGGACGGCTGGAACCCCAACGACACCTTCGAGGCGCTGGGCCACGCGCTCGACGTAGGCACGAAGGCGCACCGGACCCCCGGCATGCACAAGACCAGGTCGCTCGATTACGCCATCGTGCTTGCCGGCGAAATCTGGGCGGTGATGGACCAGGGCGAGACCCTGTTGAAGGCCGGTGACGTGCTGATCCAGCGCGGTACGAACCACGGCTGGAGCAACCGCTCGGATCACCCAGCCCGGGTGGCCTTCGTGCTGATCGGCGCCGAGCCGCTCAAGGGCGCGGCAGCGGGCTGAAGTGGAAACGCGTTTCACGTCATCGCCCGTCCGCCTTGCGCTCAGTGTCGCCGGACGCGGGCCGCTCGTGGTGTTCGTGCACGGGATGGGGGGCGACCGGACGACCTGGCATGGCCAGCTGGCCGCACTCGCGGACCGGTTCACCGCAGTGAGCGTCGACCTGCGCGGCTACGGGGACAGTGAAACTGCGCGAGGACCGCTCGACTTCCGCCGCGATTTCGCGGCGGACCTCGTCACCGTGATCGATCATTTCGGGCTTGCCTCGGCGCACGTGGTGGGGCTGTCGATGGGCGGGCGGGTCGCGCGGTGGGCCGCGCTGCTGCATCCGGACCGCGTCGCTTCGCTGACGCTGGCCAACACGTCAGCCGGTTTCGATGCCCTCACTCCCGCGCAGGTCGAGCAGTTCATCGCGGCCCGCACGTTCCGTCCGCACGGCGACGCCATGCCAGCCGGATACGGCACCGAGCAGGCGCGCGCGATGATGGCTCCCGGCACGCCCGAGCCGCTGTTGCGCCAAGCCGGGCGTCCCCTGCAGGGCCTGTCCGCCAGCCACTACCTCCAGGTGCTGCGCGCCTCGACGCAACAGGACCGCGGCGCCCGGCTGGAAGACATCGCCTGCCCCGTGCACCTGATCACGAGCGACCTCGACCGGGTCTACCCGCCCGAAGTCACCCTCGAGATGCGCAACCGGCTGCGCGACGCGCACTTCACCTGCATCACGCAGGCGGGGCACCTGAGCAACGTGGAGCAGCCGCAAGCCTTCAATCGCGCCTTGCGCGACTTCCTGCTGCAGCAAGCTCCGCTGCAAGCCGCGCACCACGCCGGAGACTGAACATGGCCATGTATTTCGACTGGAAGGAGATGCCCTTCGTGGCACCCCGCGAGCTGTCCGACAGCGATCGCTCCTCGCCCGTGATCATCATCGGGGCCGGGCCGGTGGGGCTGGCGTCTGCGCTGGGGCTCGCCCGCCATGGCATCCGCAGCGTGGTGCTCGAGTCACGGCGCACGATCTCACAAGGCAGCCGCGCGCTGGCCATGAACCGCCGCTCCATGCAGATCCTGGACGCACTGGGGGTCGGCGGTGCCGTGCTCGCCCGCGGCATGCGCTGGTCCAAGGGCTGGACCTTCTATGGTTCGGAGCAGGTCCACTTCATGGACCTGAAGCCGCCGGCGCACGAGAAACACGGCCAGACCAACCTGCAGCAGTGCTGGATGGAGCAGTTGCTGCTGGACGCGATCCAGGCGGACGGTCACGCGGTCGTCCGCTATGGCCACGAGGTCACTGGTTTTCGCGAAGAGCAAGGGGGCGTGACGGTCGACGTTCGCACCGAAGCCGGCGATTACACCCTGCAAGGCGAGTACCTGGTGGCTGCCGACGGCCCGCGCGGCATCTCGCGACGGGTGACGGGGCTTTCCTACGAGGGCACCTCGTACTCGCAGCGCTTCGTCATCAACGACATCCTGTGCGACCATCCGCTCGAACCCGGACGCCGCCTGTTCTTCAGCCCGCCCTACCTGCCCGGCAAGACGGTGCTGATGCACCTGGCGCCCCATGGCATGTGGCGCCTCGACTTCCAACTGCTCGACGACCAGGACGCCGAGGAGGAAATGCAGGCGGAGCGGGTGCACAGCCGCATCCGGGCGCATTTCGACCTGATGGGGATCGCTGCCGACTACGAGCTGGTTCTCACGTCGGTGTACAAGGCGAACGCGGTCTCGCTGCCCGCCTACCGCAAGGGGCGGGTGCTGTTTGCGGGCGACGCCGCGCACCAGGTGCCGATCTTCGGCGGGCGCGGCGTGAACCACGGGTATGCCGACGCCCACAACCTCGCATGGAAGCTGGCTGCGGTGCTGGCGGGCGCGCCGGACACGCTGCTCGCTACTTACAGCAGCGAACGCCGCGGCGACCTCATCGACACACTGGCCGACCTCACCAAAACCACCATCTTCATCACCACGCCCTCGCCCGGAATCGCGCTGGTGCGGGAGGCCGTGCTGTCGCTGTCGACGACGGACAACTTCCTGTCCAACCTGTTCGACCCGTATGCCTCGCCCCCGTACGAATACGCGCAGACACCACTGAACGCAACGCCCGCGCAGGACGATTCGTTCGCGCCGCGCTGCCGCTGCGGCTCGGTCGCTCCCGACGTCGCCCTGGAGCAAGGCGGCCGGTTGCACGAAAAGCTCGGGCCATGGTTCACGCTGTTGCGTTTTTCCGATGCGCAGCCGTCGACCAGCAGCGCCAGCGCGGCAGGCATGCCACTGCCGCGGCACGAGCTGATCCTGCCGCCAGACTCCGCTGCCGGTCGTCTGTACGACGCGCGGCCGGGCACCGTCTACCTGCTCCGCCCCGACCACCGGATCGCCGGGCGCTGGCGCGACGCCACGCCCGGGGTCCTCGAGCGCGCCTCGCGCGTGGCTGCCGGGTTCGCCCATCCAGAGAAGGACTGAGTCATGACCTCCATTTCCAACCCGGGGTTCTCGGAGCAGGCCTTCACCGCCCTGGCGTCCGCGCTGGATGAAGTGCCCGCCGCGCAGCGGGAGCTGTTCCTCACGAAACTCGTCATCCTCTTGACCGCTCGCAGCGGCGAAGCGGGGGACCTGGCCGACTGCATTGCACGTGCGCGAGCGCATCTCCCGCAACGACCTGGTTCCCTTTCCGTGACGGCATGAGCAAGGCACCCGGCTCATGAAAGTGCCGCCGCATCGAAAGTCCCTCCACTGCCTTGCCGGCCCTGCCCCAGGCGCGCGGGCCCTGGGCGCCGCCACGCGTCGCGGCCGTCAGCGAGCGTCCTCACCAGGATGGAGCGCTCCGGCGGGAACCACCAGCACGTCGCACGGCGCTTCCGCAAGCACAATCCTGGTGACACTTCCCAGAAACAGGTCCGACAGCAAATCCTGGCCCTGCTTCCCGATGGCGACCAGGTCGGGCTGCCACTCCTCCACCGCGCGTACGAACTGCAGCCGCACATCCCCTTCCTCGACGGCGATGGTCACGCGATCGCCAGTTTCGCCGCGGGCGAGCAGCAGCCGGAACTGCTCCATCGCGCGTTGCCTGTATTGCCGGCGATAGTCTTCGATCTCCTGCTGCCCGACGCCCGCGATGCGCAGCTTGCCTTCGAACGGCAGGTCGACCGCGTGCAGGAGTCGGATGGTGGCGCGCGGCGCTACCCTCAAGGCCGCCTGCACGGCGGCGTCCGAGGCGGGCGAGAAATCGACCAGCACGAGCACGCGGCGGTAGCTTGCCGTCGGCGCCGTCTTGACCACGAGCAGCGGCCTCGTCGCCGTGCGCAGGAGGCGATCTGCCGTGGTGCCGATCGCCGCAGCGCGCAACAGGTGGCCGCCACGGTCACCCAGGACGAGCAGGTCCGCGCTGGCGGCGGCGGCATTGAGTTCCTGCAGCGGCCGGCCGCTGCGCAGGTTGGGGCGCGCAGAGATGCCCTGTTCGTCGAGCACCTGCTTGGCCGTCGCCGCAAGCAGCATCTCAGCCTGCTCCGCGATCGCCGCACGATAGTCACGCTTCGGAGCCAGCCAGTCGCGCAGCGTCGTGAGGCCCTCCTGCTCGAGCACGTGGACGAGCTCGAGCGCGGCCCCGTGTTCGGCAGCCACGAGTGCCGCACGAGCGCAAGCCGTCGAGGCGTGCTGCGAAAAATCGGTCGCAGCGATGATGGATCGAATGGGCGTCATCGGGTGTTCTCCTGCGCGCCATTCTGCGGCGCGGGGCCGGCAAGGCCATGGACAAAAGTGTAGGCCGCGGTCCCGAAAAGTGCTGTTGAAGGGCACCGGATTCTGGCAAGGATCGCAAGGCCTTGCGGCGCCTGCTCTGGCGTGTCGCCAATGCAAGAGCCCCTCGGCTTCTTGCCAGAATCCGTTGCCAGGATTGGCCACGACGCGTGTCGCCACCTATACTCGTTCGCAATGATCACCTCGATCTTTCGAAACCAGCTCGCCTGCGCGGTCCTGCCCTTCCCGGCAGCGGCCCGGCGCGCGCGAGCCTTCGATCCGCTGGGAACGGGCGCTCACCGAACGCCCGCACATTCCTGAGCCCGGCGGTCGCCCCCTTCCCCTTCAAGCGCTAACCATCGACCGCCGGGCCCCATGCCCGGCGCGACCGCGTGCCCGAGCCTGCAAGGCTTGGTCGCGCATTCGAATGGATTGCACTCATGCGTGTCTCGAACCAAGCCAGGCGCAAGCTCACGGAGCTGGACTTCGTCCGGCTGTCGAAATTCACTGCTGCCGGCGCAGCGCCGCAACTCGCCGATGTCCTGGACGAAGCAGAGGTCCTGCCGTCGCAAGGCATCCCTTGCGACGTGGTGACCATGTACGCGCAGTTCACGATTCGCGAACTGGAATCGCAGCGACGCCAGGTTCTGGTGATCTGCTATCCGGACGACGCGGAACCAGCCGAGGGCTACATCTCCGTGCTGTCGCCCGCCGGCATGGCACTGCTCGGCTTGCCGGTGGGCTCCACCGGCAGGTGGTGCGGGCCTGGAGGCGCGGAACGCGTCGTCCACATCGAAGGAATCCTGTTCCAGCCGGAAGCGTCCGGCGACTACGTCACGTAGTCGCCTGCCGGTCGCTTTCCCGTAACCCGCTCGCACGCGGATCCGCGGCGCGCGAGCCTTCGATCTGGAGCAGAACCAATGAGTATCAGGTCCATCCTGGCCGTGTCCGATCTTTCGGCACCGGAACACGTGGCCGTCGAAAGGGCGTGCCACCTCGCGCATGCGCACAAGGCCACGCTGAAGCTGATGTACGTGCCGGCGCCGGGCCAGGAGCCGAGTGCGGCAGCGCCGGTGCGGCTCGCCAGGCTCGCCCGGCAATTGGAGGAGCGTCTCGGCTCCGCCGTGGAGACGGTATCCGGCAAGTCCGTGACGCTCGATGATGTCGCCGACGCGGCGAAGGGCATCGACCTGGTCGTGCTGCCGCATCGGCGCGAACGATCGACGGCGGCATTCTTCCGCGGCCAGCCGGTGGTGCGGCTGCTGCGGCGATCGAGCACGCCGGTGCTGGTGGTGCGCCGCAACGAGCGTCCGCACTACGCGCGCATCCTGGTGGCGGTGGATTTCACGCCCGCGTCGCGTTCGGTCGTACAGTCGGCGGCGGCGTTCGCTCCCGATGCCCAGCTGCAGCTGTTCCATGCCGTCGACACCCGCGGCGAGGCGAAGCTGCGCTCGGCAGAAGCCACCGAACACGCGTTGCGTGCCTACCGCGCCAAATGCCAGCGCCAGGCCGAAGCCAACATGCTGTCGCTGGCGAACTCGTTCGCGGCCCGCAGGAACAGGGTGTTCGCCACCCTGGGGCGCGGAGATCCCGGAACGCAGGTGGTCGTCCAGCAGGAGCACTCTGGCGCCGACCTGGTCGTGGTTGGCAAGAAGCGCACCAGCGCCTGGGAGGACTTCCTCTGCGCCAGCGTGGCCCATCGCGTGCTCAGCTGGGGAAGCAGTGACGTACTGGTGATTCCCGAGGCGCACGTTGCGGCCACAGCCAGCATCGCCGCGAAACGATTGCGCCTGGCACACCTTCCCGCAACACCCACACCCTGGAGGACCCGCCGATGACCGAGACAGACCTTGCCATGCTCCTGGCGACGATGGCCCTCACGTTCCTCCTGGCTGCGTGGCTCGGACGCCGCAGCGGCGACGCGCCGCGCGATGTTCGCCTGATGACAGGGATGGGCGGCGTGCTGGCCGCGTTCGCCGGCCTGCTTGCCGTTGCTTTCGCCGACTGACGATCGGAGCTTCGTCAGCTGGCGGCAGGCATGGATGAAATCCGCTCGCCCTGCGCATCTGCCTACCGCCTATGTCTTGATCCCCAACCTCCGGGCAAGCTTGTGCAGGTTGCTCGCATCCAGCTGGAGCTGCCGCGCGGCAGCAGCCCAGTTGTCTGCATGCATCGCCAAGGCCTGCCGAATGGCCTGGCGCTGGCTGGCCTCGACGACCTCTTGCATCGACGCCGAATGCAGCACGGGCGTTGCGGCAGGCGCATCGTCGTTTGCAGCCGCGGCCGCACCGGCGGCGATCTCCACGGCGTCGAGGTCGAGCATGTCCGGCTCGAGCGTGACGATGTCCTTGCGATCCGCGCCCCTGCTCACGGCCTTCAGCGCGGCCCGGCTGACCACGTGCTCGAGCTCACGCACGTTGCCGGGCCAGCGATAGCGACGCAACGCCTCCTCCGCTGGCGCCGACAGCCGCAGGCTGCGCAGGCCCAGGCGCGCGCGATTGAGTTCGAGGAACCGGCCGGCCAGCAGCAGTACGTCGTTGCCGCGCTCGCGCAGCGGCGGAATCACCAGGGGATAGACGGAAAGCCGGTGGTACAGGTCGGCCCTGAAGGTGCCGTCGCGCACGTGTTCCCGCAGGCTGCGGTTGGTCGCCGCAACCACGCGGACATTGACGCGCCGGGGGCGGTCCGCGCCGAGTCGCTGGATCTCCCCGTTCTGCAAGGTCCGCAGCAGCTTGGCCTGGATCGACAGCGGCAACTCGCCCACTTCGTCGAGGAACAACGTGCCGCCGTCCGCGGCCTCGAAGCGGCCCGGCCGGTCGCTCACCGCACCGGAGAACGCGCCGCGCGCATGGCCGAACAGCTCACTTTCGGCGAGCGACTCCGGCAGCGCGGCGCAGTTGACATGGACCAGCGGCTTGCCGGCGCGGCGCGACAGGCGATGCAGTCGATGGGCAAACAGCTCCTTGCCCACGCCCGTCTCACCGAGGAGCAGGACGGGGAGCTCGGAATCGGCGACCACCTGCAGCTCGTGCAGTAGCTGGGCAATGGCCGTGCTCTGGCCCACGATCTCGCTGTCTTCCCGCGGCGTCGGCACCCCGGCAGGCATGGCTCCCCCGGACAGGCGCAGCGCGCGGATCTCCGATTCGAGCCGGGTCACGCGTACGGCGGCTTCGACGGCGCCGGCGAGTTGCGCCAGGTCGGCCTGCGCCCGGGCATCGAAGGCGCCGACCTCCAGCGCATCCAGCGTGACCACGCCCCAGCGCTCGCCCTCCACGTCCAGCGCCATCCCCATGCAGTCATGGACCGCCAGGGGCTCACCGACCCGCTCGGCGATCAGGCCGTCATAGGGGTCGGGCAGCATGCTGTCGTGGTGGAAGCAAGTCACGCCTCGCCGCTGCAGGATGGCCGCCAGCCGCGGATGGTCCTTCACGGCGAATCGGCGCCCCAGCGCGTCGTTCACCAATCCATCCACGGCGACGGGGCGCAGGTGCTCTTCCTCCAGTTTGAGCAAGGCCACGGCACCGCACGCGAAGTGCGCCCGCAGGCTGCCGGCCAGCCGCTGCAAGCGCACGGCCACCGGCAGGTCGGCCACGAGGTCGGTGAGAAGGAGAAGGTGGATGGCAGAGATGGTCATTTCCACCCTGCATGGTAGATGAGACCGTGATGCGCCATGGTTCAAATCACCATTGAAGCCGCAAGAGTGTTGATTCGCATCGTCTTTCCCCTGGCACGCCGTTCGCATGCACGACACCATCAACAGGAGCAGACGATGGAACTCATCGACCGATCACTGGGCCAGCTGGCCCGCCAGATTCCCGGCGCAACGCGCCTGTTCGACGCCAACCACCTGGACTTCTGCTGCGGCGGCAACCACTCGCTGCGTTCGGCCGCGGCGAAGGCGGGCGTGGACGCGGCCCCGATCGTGGAAGAACTGCGGACATTGGAAGGCCGCACGGCGTTAGATGGCGAGGTCGATTGGGCCGACGCCACGTCATCGCAACTGGTGGACCACATCCTCGAGCGGTACCACGCCGTCCATCGTGAACAGTTGCCGGAACTGATCCGGCTGGCGCGCAAGGTGGAACAGGTGCACGGCGCGCGCGCCGACTGCCCGCGCGGCCTGGCGGACCAGCTCGCCGCGATGGCGCAGGAGCTGGAGAGCCACATGCGCAAGGAGGAAGACGTGCTGTTCCCCATGATCGCGCAAGGCCGTGGCGCGCTGACCGGCACCCCGATCACGGTGCTGCGCTCGGAGCACGAAGACCACGGCGCCGCGCTGCGCCGGCTCGAGCAGCTGACCGGCGACATCACGCCGCCACGGGCCGCCTGCACGACCTGGCGGGCGCTCTATGCCGGCCTGCGCACGTTCCGCGAGGACCTGGTGGCGCACATCCACACCGAGAACAACATCCTGTTCGAGCGCTTCGCGCCGGCAGTGGTGGTCTGACCAAAGGAGAACATCCTGGACCCCTGCAACCAACCCTGCTCCAGCCACGCCGCCGGTACGCGCGCGGCGAAGCCTTCATGCGCAGCCGCTGCTGCACAACCTGCACCGGGTACGCCGATGGCCACTGAGCTTTGCACCGAGGACGAAGTCGCTGGCCTGGTGCACGCCTTCTACGCACGGGTACGCCGGGACGACCTGCTGGCCCCCATCTTCAACGCGCATGTCGACGACTGGGAGCGCCACCTGGCCACGCTGGTGGACTTCTGGTCTTCCATTCTTCGGCGCACCGGGCGGTTCACGGGCGCACCGATGCCCAAGCATGCCGTACTGCCTGGACTGAACGCCGAACTGTTCCAGCGCTGGTTGCAGCTGTTCCGCGAAACGGCTGGCGCCCAGTCCAACCAGGCAATGGCCACACAGGCCTGCGTGATGGCGGCGCGCATCGCAGAAAGCCTGTGGATGGGGTACCAGATCAACCAGGACCCGGACCGACTGCCGAAGGCGCTGGCCGATGGCTGATGCGCCGCAGACCCGCGCGGCGCAAGCTGGGAGACACGGCGGCGGCGCTCGATCACCACGCCCTGTCTTCCTCAACCCGGCGCGGATCCAGATGCCGGTGGGTGCCTGGACATCCATCGGGCACCGAGTCACCGGCATTCTCCTGGCGGCAGCAGTCCCAGCGGGCGTCTACCTGCTGGATCTTTCGCTGCGCAGCGAACAGGCTTTCGTTCAGGTCCAGGGGCTGTTCGACAACGTTGCAGTCAAGGCCGTCGCAGTGATCCTGCTCTGGGCGTTGTCGCACCACCTGCTGGCCGGAATTCGCCACCTGCTGTCCGACTTCAACGTCGGTTCGCCGCTGCGCACCGCGCGCCGCAGCGCCTGGATGGTGAATGCAGGCGGGGTGGCCGTGGCGTTGCTGGCGGCGGGAGTCCTGTTGTGAAGTTGCAGGCCACGGGCTTGATCGCGTGGTGGGCGCAACGCGTGAGCGCCGCTTACATGCTGCTCTTCATCCTCCTTACCCTGGGTTTCTTGCTGATCCATCCGATCCACTCCCACGCCGAATGGCGCAATTGGCTCGGTCACCCGCCAGTGGCCATAGCCGTCGGTTCATTCCTTGCGGCGTTGCTGTCGCACATGTGGGTGGGTTTGCGCGATGTGCTGATCGACTACGCCCGACCGGCCAGCCTGCGGCTTTTCCTCTTGTGCGCCGTGGGTGCTGCACTCCTCGGAATCGCAGCCTGGGTTCTCTGGATTCTTCTGCGAACGCAGGGCTGACAGGTCCTGCCAAAACGGGCGTCGACCCGAACCATCCATGAAACTATCGATTTCCCGCTACGACCCCGACCGCGACGACAAGCCCTACATGCAGGACTACGAGATCGAGCTTCTCGAAGACGACCACATGCTGCTGGATGTGATCCTGAGACTCAAGCGGCAGGACAACACGTTGACGTTGCGGAAGTCGTGCCGCGAAGGCGTCTGCGGCTCCGACGCGATGAACATCAACGGCCGCAACGGCCTGGCATGCATCACGCCAGTGCGTGGCCTGAAGGAACCGGTGGTGCTGCGGCCATTACCGAGTTTCCCGATCATCCGGGACCTGGTGGTCGACATGACCAACTTCTTCAAGCAGTATCACTCGGTCTCTCCCTACCTCATCAACGCCGAGCCTCCCCCGGAGCAGGAACGCCTTCAATCTCCCGCCGAACGCGCCATGTTGAACGGCGCCTACGAGTGCATCATGTGCGGCTGCTGCAGCAGCCAGTGCCCCTCGGTCTGGTGGAACCCGGACAAGTTCGTCGGCCCCGCCGGGTTGATCCAGGCCTACCGGTTCATCGTCGACAGCCGTGACCATGCAACGCAGCAGCGCCTGGACAATCTGAACGATGCTTATCGCCTGTTCCGCTGTCGAACCATCATGAACTGCTCGGAGGTGTGCCCCAAGGGATTGGAGCCGTCGCACGCCATCGAGGAGATCAGGCTGAAGATGGCCAGGCTTCCGGTGCAAGGTGGCGGGCTCGAGATGCATCGCCCCATCTCTCCCGAATGAACGGGCCGGAATCGATGCTCGAACATCGTCCTGCAAGCGGCGTTTTACCGACAGGAAAATCGATGCGCATCGAACATCACGCACACCGGCCTGACCATCTGGCCAACCAGTCCGTGCTGGGCGAAGAGGATCCCGGCGCCGCCCTCGACTCGATGGCCCCGGCCCGGCGCGAAGGCGCACCACGCGACGCGCAGGCCGTGGACCCGAGTGCCTGCCCAACATGCGGCGCCCCTGGCGGCAGCCCGGAAGGCGACAGGACGGAGCGCGCGAGCCTGCTTCGAAGGTCGATTTCACGCTGGGAAAACGAAGGGGGAGCCGACGGCAAGCCAGCGCCGGAGAGTTTGCACTCCGGCCATGGCCAAACGGATGTTCTTCTCACCAACGCGGAACTGGTGCAGCTGCAGATCCGGGTGATCGCCCTTGAAAACCTGGTCACGGCGCTTCTCGCCGGCGCAACCGATCGTACGTCCGACCTCGCGCGCGAACTGGCAGGCTACATCTCTCCGCGGGCGGGCTTCACGCCGCACCACCTGACCGTCCATGCCGCAGCCCAGATGGTCCACTTGGTCGAGCGATCCAGCTTGTTTCGCGGTGAGCCGGGCGCAGAGGATGACCGGAGCAGGCCCTGAGTCTGCGCAGCGTAGCCGACAGTTCAACGCATGAGCTGCAAGAGATGGCGGGTCATGGAGGTGGCCAACTCGGTCTCGCCCACGAAGATGGTGCCGGCCCCTTCACGCTCCAGCAACGCGGCTTCTTCGGCGTTGTGGCTGCGCACGACCACCTGGATCGCAGGATTGAGCGCGCGCGCGATCTCGATGATCTTGCGCGCATGCAAGGTCTCCGGCGTGGCGATCACGAGTGCTATCGCATGCGCGATGTGGGCCTGGATCAACACGGCCGCCTCCGTGGCGTCCCCCCAGACGGCCGGGATGCCTCGTGCTCTCAGTGTTTCGACGTATTCGCGGTTCTCTTCGGCGACGACGTAGGGCACTTGCGCCTGCGCCAGGGCGCCCGCTATGTGCTTGCCCACACGGCCCCACCCGACGAGCACGACCTGGTTCGACAGGAAGCGGCGTTCGGTTTCGGCGGGAAGTTCCGCCAACGGGCTTTCCGCGACTTGCCGGCGGCTGGCGAACCCGGGCTGCCGCAGCAGCCGCCTTTCGATCGGGCCCAGCGCGGCGAACAGGACGGGATTGAGCGCGATCGAGATCACGGAGCCGGCGAGGATGAGGCTTTGCGCATCCTTCGGCAGCACCCCCAGCGCCATGCCCAAGGCTGCCAGGATGAAGGAGAACTCGCCGATCTGGGCCAGGCTGACCGAGACGGTCAGGGCCGTCCTGACGGGATACCCGTAGACCAGCACGAGCGTGGCGGCCGCAAGCGGTTTGCCGAACATGATCACCGCTACGGTGGCCAGCACGTTGAGCGGCTGCGTCGCGAGCACCTGCGGGTCGAACAGCATGCCCACCGACACGAAGAAGAGGACGCAAAACGCGTCTTGCAAGGGAAGCGTTTGCGCAGCAGCGCGCTGGCTGAACTCCGACTCCCGGATCACCAGGCCTGCAAAGAACGCGCCGAGCGTGAACGAAACGCCGAACAGCGCAGCAGACCCGAACGCGATGCCGATGGCTGCCGCCACGACGCAGAGCGTGAACAGCTCGCGCGACCCGGTCTTCGCCACGTGCCACAGGAGCCACGGGAACAAGCGCCGTCCCGCGATCAGCATGAAAGCGATGAAGCCGCCCACCTGCGCGAGCGTGATGGCAAGGGTGACGATCATGCTGCGGGATGGCGGGTCCGCCGACGCCGCGGCGTGGGAAGGTGCCAGGGCCGGAAGCATGACCAGCACCAGCACCATCACCAGGTCCTCGACGACCAGCCAACCGACCGCGATGCGGCCGTTGGCAGAGTCCACGATTCCGCGGCTCTCCAGCGCCTTGAGCAGGACGACGGTGCTGGCGACCGAAAGCGACAGCCCGAACACCAGGGCGCCCGGCAGCGCCCAGCCCCAGTACGTGGCCAGTGCCGCCCCGAGCGAGGTGGCGACAGCGATGCCGACGAGCGCGCCGGGTGCGGCAATCTTCCGGACGGCCAGAAGATCGTCGATCGAGAAATGCAGGCCCACGCCGAACATCAGGAGCATGACGCCGACATCGGCGAGCTGCGAAGCCATCTGGGCGTCGGCCACGAAACCTGGCGTCGCCGGCCCCAGGAGAACTCCAGCCACCAGGTACCCGACAAGCGCGGGCAGGTGCAGGCGCGCTGCGACGAATCCGAAAATCAGGGCCAGCCCGAAGCTCGCCGCAAGCATCGTGATCAGGTTGGCGGCATGTGGCATCCGACGTTGTATAACATGCGCCCGCAGGCCGCCGAGCGAGCGGTCGCGCATGCATGTGAGTGCCGTTACCGGAATGGGCCTCAGGATGCCGCACCGGCTGTTTTCCGCGCGTACGAGCCGTCGCCGCCCGCGGCAGCGTCAGCCATCCGCTCCTCTATGATCGGCTCATGCCAGACATTGCCACCACCCTGAAAGCGGAAATCGCGCGCATCGCTCGCAAGGAGATTCGCAGCGAAACCGCGGACATGAAAAGGGCGTCGGCTCAACACCGGGCACAAGTCTCGGCCTTGCGCCGCCGGATCGACTCCCTTGAACGTGAGTTGAAGCGCGCGAGCAAACAACGCGAGCCAAGGGCTGCACCCACCGCAGCTGGTCCCGAATCCGCGGTGCCGCGGCGGTTCAGCGCGGTGCGATTGGCAGCGACTCGGAAGAAGCTCAACGTCTCCGCTGCCGACTTCGGAGCTCTGGTCGGCGTCAGCGGCCAGTCGATCTACAAGTGGGAAGCGGGCGAGGCGCGGCCAAGGGCCAGGCAGCTGGAAGCGATCGCGGCGATCCGCGGCATCGGCAAGCGACAGCTCGCCGAGAGGCTGCAAGCTGTCGGCGGCAAACGGTCGTCGCCCTAGCCGATCGAGGCACTTCGCGCTCGAGCAGTTGGGCTGCACCGTTGTCGGACCACCACGCGAAACGTCGCCCGTGGAGAATCGGCAGCCGACACAGCGAAAATGATGCCTTCCCTGTAGCCGTGAATCTGAATTGCCGCTCTATATCCTGCTAGCTCCGTTCCTGGGAGCCGTCCTGCTGTGGTTCACAGCACCCTTCATTTTCGCGCGCGATCTCGACGCGTGGGACTGCGGCGTTTCGGCTGCAGTGGTGTCCGGCCTGCTCGCGCTTTGGCACAAGCGCCAGAGCCGTCGCCGGCAGGAGCAATCGGAAAGCCTTCGCGATTCCGCCCTCTGGTGAAAGACCGACTGCCTTGCCCTGACGCTCGAGGGCCAGGCAGGGCCGGCAATCCGCTGGCGTCACCGGGTGCGCAGCGAAGCCGCACACGCCAGGGGTCAGCCGGCGAGGGACAGCCGTCGACGAGCTTCGGCGTACTCGCGCTTCAGGCGCGCTATCAGTTGGGCAGCAGGCACCACCGCATCGACCGCGCCTATGCCTTGCCCGCAGCCCCAGATGTCCTTCCACGCCTTCTTCGCGTCGCCGCCGAAGCTCATCT
>JAQGMY010000178.1 GCA_028292105.1 Ramlibacter sp. | reverse complement strand
CGCGCGGCAGGTTGCGGCCGAACTTCTTCTCGATGGCGTTCTCGATCGGCAGCCCGTGGCAGTCCCAGCCCGGGATGTAGGCCGCGTCCAGGCCCTTGAGCTGGCGCGACTTGACGATCATGTCCTTGAGGATCTTGTTGACCGCATGACCCATGTGGATCTGGCCGTTCGCATACGGCGGGCCGTCGTGCAGGACGAACTTCTGGCGGCCGGCGCGGGCCACCCGCAGGCGCTTGTACAGGCCCTCGTCCTCCCATTGCCTGACCCATCCCGGCTCGCGCTTGGGCAGGTCGCCGCGCATCGGGAATGGGGTGTCGGGCAGGTTCAGGGTGGCGCGGTAATCGGTCTTGTCGGTCATGAGAAGCCTCAGGTATGTCATTCCAGCCTCGAGCCGGAATCCACTGTCGTGAACAGGGGGCATGGATTGCGGGGCTGGCCCGCAACGACAACCTTTAAATTCGGTCGCGCGTGGTCTGGCGCCGGGTTTCGGCGTGCGTGGAAGCGAAGAAGGCGCGCGCGGCGTCGCAGTCCCGCGCGATGCCCGTCTTCAGGGCATCGAGACTGTCGTAACGCAGCTCGTCGTGCATTTTGTGCAGCAGTTCCACCCGGATGATTTTACCGTAGCCTCCTTCACCGCCGAGGTGGGCGGGCCATTGCAGGCAATGTGTCTCGAGCAGGACACGCCCGCCGTTGGCGTCCTTCGGGTCCAGCGAAGGCCGGATCCCCAGGTTGGCGACGCCTTCCACCGGCTGGTCGTCGAGCCCGTGCACGCGCACCGCGAAGATGCCGCTGGCCGCCGGGTTCCAGTGGGCGAAGCGCAGGTTGAGGGTGCGAAAGCCGAGGTCGCGACCGAGCTTGCGGCCATGCACCACGTGGCCGCTGATGCTGTAGGGACGTCCCAGCAAGGCCGCGGCGCCGGCCATGTCGCCGCGCGCCAGGGCCTCGCGGACCGCCGAGCTCGACACGCGCAGCCCGTGCACTTCGTAGCTGTTCATCCGAGCGACGTCGAAGCCACGGCGGCTGCCGGCGGAGTCGAGCAGCGCGTAGTCGCCGGCGCGGCGCGCGCCGAAGCGGAAGTCGTCGCCGACCAGCACATACCTGGCGCCCAGGCCGCGCACCAGCACGTCATCGACGAAGGCCTCGGGAACCTGGCTGGACAGGCGCGAATCGAACTTGAGGATCACGCACTGGTCGACCCCGCACTTGGCCAGCTCGGTGAGCTTGTCGCGCAGGGTTGCCACCCGGGCGGGTGCCAGCTCCGGCTGGCGCTGGGCGGCGGCGAAGTAGTCCCGCGGGTGCGGCTCGAAGGTGAGCACGCAACTGGGCACGCCGCGGTGGCGCGCCTCGTTGTTCAGCAGCGCCAGCATGGCCTGGTGGCCGCGGTGCACGCCGTCGAAATTGCCGATCGTGACCGCGCACGCCCTGGCGATCTGGGGATGACGGAAGCCTCGCAGGATCTGCATCACTTGGTATCTTTTTGATAGCAGGCCGTGGCGTCGCCGCAGGCCCACACACGCATGGCCAGTCATGAGGCTGGCGGCAAAACACGGTATATTGTCTCTCACACGCTGCCGCGAGGCGCTGTCAGTACCCGCAAAGTCGAACCATGTCGAATGGAGGCGCGTTTTGAAGGTGTTGAAGCTGTCTGCCCAAGGGCTGCCCCAGTCCTGGATTTCGCTGGAGCAGGCCGTACTGCATTACGCAGCCGACCAGGTGCGCTGGGAAGCCGGCGCGGAGGTCGCCGTGTTCCGGGGCGGGACGAGCGCGGTCACGGGACAGCAGTCCGTCATCACCATCAACAGCATCATCGGCACCAAGGGCGTGCCGAACATCAACCCGTTCGACCTCAAGCCCGGGCTGACCAACAGCAAGCTGTTCGCCCGCGACCGCAATGTCTGCGCCTATTGCGGCGACGAACTGCACGACGAGGAACTGACCCGCGAGCACATCATCCCCTTCGCCCAGAACGGCAAGGACCACTGGATGAACGTGGTGACGTCGTGCCGTGCCTGCAACCACCGCAAGGGCAGCCGCACGCCGGAGCAAGCGGGAATGACGCTGCTCTATGCGCCTTACGTGCCCAGCCTGTGGGAGGACTTCATCCTGCGCAACCGCCGCATCCTGGCGGACCAGATGGAGTTCCTCATGGCGCACCTGCCGAAGAATTCGCGGCTGCACGATTGGTAAGGTTTGCCCGTCGTTCCCGCGGAGGCGGGAATGACGAGTGATGCGCCGGGGTTCAATAAGTCAGTTCCAGCACCGACACATGGTTGTCCGCCAGCGGCCAGGTGCGCCCCACCACCCTTTCCCCATTGAACTCCGCCACCACCGCGCGCGCAGCGCCGGCCGGACGGATCCGTGCGCTGGAGACGCCGGCTCCCGGCAGCGCGCCGGGCGGCGGGCTCTGGCCGTCGAAGGACATGCGGTCGCGGGTCGGGTCGAAGTAGCCGCGCGGGCGCGTCATGATCACCAGCGAGGGCGCGCTGCGATCCGCCTCCGCCGGCCGCTCGGGCCGCATGTGGACCACGCGGCTGGATCGCGCAAAGGCGCTTCGATAGATATGTGTGGTGGCGTAGCCCGGCGCCGCCAGCACGAACTCGTAGGGGGTGCCGCGCTGCGCGGTAAAGGGGCCCCACTGCCCATCGGCGCCGATCACCTGCGCGTGCACGGCGCTGCCGCGGCGTTCGCCGCTGGCCGGATCCAGCGCATGCACCTGCAGCCGCGCGCCCGGCAGCGGCAGGTTGTTCGGAGAGTTGCCGCTGGCGGGGTCGGTGGAGGAAACACCCAGCCCGGTGACCTTGCCGGACAGCACCACGCGCTCCTCCGGCAGGACATCGAGGGTTGCCGGGAGCCGGCCGGCGATGAAACGGAAAGCCGCCTCGAAGGCCGCCGGCGAGAACGACGTTTCACGGTGGTCCACCCGCGGCAGCACGACGTTGGTCGCGCCCTTGAGCGCAGGACCTTCGAAGGTGACGCCGGTGGGCACGCCGGGCTTGCCGAGCCACTGCCCCGTCGGCTGCGCGTACTTGTCGTTGTTGTCCGAACGGATCGTCAACCATTTGACCGGGCCGGTGACTTCGTCGCCGGCCGCGTTCTTGGGCGCGTTGAGCGCTTGCAGGAAAGGCCCGGCTCCGGCGAATTCGCTGCCCTCGGACTGGCCTTCCATCGACCTCCACACCCCGTGGTTGGGCACGCCACCGAGCACGGCATGGCTGACGGTGCGATCGCCGCCGCCGTTCTGGATGTAGTTGCGCACGGCATACCCGCCGCGCGAATTGGCCAGCAGCACCACTTGCCTGGCGCCGGTGGCTTGCAGCACCTTTTCCACTTCGGAGCGCAGGTACGCCATGTTGTCCGCCGCCGAACTCCGGCCGGGCTGCGGCTTGCCGTCGTCGTCGCGCGACAACGGATAGGGCACGTCGATCGCGTGCAGCCTGTCACGCGGCCAGCCGTTGGACTCGAAGCGCCAGATCGTGGTCTGCCAGATCGAGGCGGCTTCGCCGTTGCCGTGCACGAAGACGATGGGCGGGCTGTCGGTCATGGAAGGGCCGGTGGCGCAGGCAGTGGTGAGGAGCGCGCCAGAGAGCGCGAGAAAGTGGCGGCGGCCGATCATGTTCTTCGAGTCTCCCGAAATGAAAAACGCCCGCAGAGCGGGCGTTCGCGATGGCCAGTCCGTCAGGCGAAGACGCCTGCCGTGTCCTGCATCCGCGCCGAGACCTCGCCCAGGTGGTGGAGGGTGTCACCGAACTGCATCTCCATCTGCGTCAGCTTCTTGAAGTAATGGCTGCCCACGTATTCGTCCGTCACGCCGATGCCGCCATGCAGCTGCACCGAATTCTGGCCGACGAAACGCATCGCCACCCCCAGCTGGTACTTGGCCCGCGACATGGCGCGCCGTCGTTCATCGGCCGGCGCGTTCAGCTTCAGGGAGGCGTAATAGCTCATCGAGCGGGCCAGCTCCTGCTGCATCTTCATGTCGGCCATGCGATGGCGCAGGGCCTGGAAGGTGGAGAGCGTCACGCCGAACTGCTTGCGGGTGTTCATGTACTCCGCGGTGAGCTGCATGGTCTTGTCGATGGCGCCCACCGCCTCGGCGCAAGTGCAGGCGATGCCGATGTCCACCGCATGCTCCAGCGCCGTCGCGCCGTCTTCGGTGACCAGCGTCGCCGGGGCCTCCCGCAGCTTCAGTTCCGCCGCCCGGCCACCGTCCATGGTGGCGTAGCCGCGCGCTTCCACGCCTTTGGCGCCGCGCTCCACCAGGAACATGCCGATCCTGCCGTTGGCGCGCGCCGGCACGAGCAGGGCGTCGGCCTGGTCACCGGCCGGCACGACGCTCTTGTCGCCGCTGACCGTCCAGCCGCCGCCGGCCGGCGTCGCCTGCGTTTCGCAGACGTCCAGGCGGTAGCGGGCCTTGCGCTCCTGCTGCGCCAGCACCACCAGGGCTGCACCGCTGGCGACCCTGGGCAACCACTCGGCCTGCACGGCCTGCGGCGCGTAGGCGCCGAGCACACCGCTGGCCACCAGCGTCTGGGCCAGCGGCTCCAGCACGATCCCGCGCCCGAGTTCTTCCAGTACGACCATCGCCTCGACCGGGCCCATGCCCATGCCGCCGTGCTCTTCCGACACGTACAGGCCGGCCAGGCCCAACTCGGCCAGTTCGTTGTAGGCCGCGCGGTCGAAGCCGCCGGCCTTGGTGATGCCTTGCCGGCGCTCGAAGGTGTAGCTGCGCTCGACCCACTTGCGCACCGCGTCGCGCAGCTGTTCCTGTTCGTCGGAAAAATTGAAATCCATGTTCTTGCTCCTCAGCCCAGGACCGTTTGCGAGACGATGTTGCGTTGCACTTCGTTGGAGCCGCCGTAGATGGTGGTCTTGCGCATGTTGAAGTAGCTGGCGGCCAGCGGCGCCAGGTAGGCCGCGCCCACGTACTCGCCCTGGTATCCCGCTTCCATCGCTTCCTTGATGAAGGGAACCGCGTAAGGGCCGGCGGCCAGCATCATCAGCTCGGTGTAGCGTTGCTGGATCTCGCTGCCCTTGATCTTCAGCAGGCCGGCGATGTCCAGCGGGTTCTTGCCGGATTTTTCCGCCGACAGCACGCGCAGCACCAGCATCTCGAGCGCGACGACGTCGACCTCCAGCTTGGCGATCTCGTCGCGAAAGCGCTGGTCGGTGTACACGCCTTCGTTCTTGGCGATGCGCTTGACGCGCTCGAGCTCGCGCTTGGCACGGTTGACGTCGGCGATGTTGGTGCGCTCGTGCGACAGCAGGTGCTTGGCGTAGGTCCAGCCCTTGTTCTCTTCGCCGATCAGGTTGTCGGCCGGCACTTCGACGTTGTCGAAGAACACCTCGTTCACCTCGTGGCTGCCGTCCAGCATGATGATGGGCCGCACGGTGACACCGGGCGACTTCATGTCGATCAGCAGGAACGAGATGCCGGTCTGCGGCTTGCCTTCGGTGGAGGTGCGCACCAGGCAGAAGATCCAGTCGCCGTATTGCGCCAGCGTGGTCCAGGTCTTCTGCCCGTTCACGATGTACTGGTCGCCCTTGCGCTCGGCGCGGGTCTTGACGGAGGCCAGGTCGGACCCCGACCCCGGTTCGCTGTAGCCCTGGCTCCACCAGACTTCGCCGCTGGCGATGCCGGGCAGGAAACGCTGCTGCTGCTCGGGCGAGCCGAAGGCCATGATCACCGGGGCGACCATGACCGGGCCGAAGGGAACGATGCGGGGCGCGCCGGCCAGGGCGAGTTCTTCTTCGAACAGGTGCTTTTGCACCGCCGACCAGCCGGGGCCGCCGAACTGCTTGGGCCAGCCGTAGCCGAGCCAGCCCTTCTTGCCCAGGATCCTGGCCCAGGACTGCATGTCTTCGCGCGTCAGGTGCAGCGCGTTGTGCACCTTGTGCGCGGTTTCCTGCGGCAGGGCCTCGCGCACCCAGGCGCGGATCTCCTCGCGGAACTTCTGTTCTTCAGGGGTGAAGGCTAAATCCATGGGGTGTCTCCGAAAAGCAGTCGGAATTTAAGCACGGTCGTTCGCTTCGGTCTGTCCGGGCGGCGACAAACCGAGCTGGGCACTCAGCTCCAGGAGCCAGGCGCGCAGCCGGGCAACCTCTTCCTCCAGGGCTGCGACGCGCGCCGGCAGCCCTTCGTCGCCGGCCGCCACGGCAGCTTGCGCAGCGGCCTCGAAAGCCGTCACATCGACCGGGCCGCAAAGCAGGTGCGCCCAACGGCCTTCACGGGAGCCGGGGGCGCGTGGCAGTTGCACCACCAGCGGGCCGCCGCGCTCTTCGGTGCGGTCGCGCAGCTCCTCAAGAAAACCTTCGACGGAGGAGATATCGGCGAACCGATACCAGCGTTCGCTGTGGATGCGCAGCTCGCCGGCGGTCTGGGGGCCGCGCAGCATCAGCAGCCCCAGCAGCACGGCGGATTGCTCGGGCACGACCATGGCGCGCTGGAAGTTGTGCTCCCAGCGGTCCACCCGGTTGCCGCGCGCGGTGAAGGCCAGCGACCGGCGCTTGAGCCCGTCGAGCGCCTCCTGCACTTCCGCCTCGCCAAGGTTGGTGATCGGGTCGCGGCTGCTTTTCTGGTTGCAGCCGGCCACCAGCGAGTTCAGCGTCAGCGGGTAGCTGTCCGGCACCGTACGGGCCTTTTCCATCAGCGTGCCGAGCACGCGGGCTTCGACCAGGCTCAGCGGGTTCACGGCGCCACGGGCCTCGCAGGGATAATCGCGCTCGACATGCAGAACATCGTGATCCTGGTCTCCGGCAGTGGCTCCAACATGGCCGCCATTGTGCGCGCGGCCGAGCGCGACAACTGGCGCAAGCTGCACGACGCGCGGATCGCCGCCGTGATCAGCAACCGGCCGGATGCGGGCGGGCTGAAACTCGCCGCGGCCGAGGGCATACGGACTGACGTGGTGGACCACAAGCGCTTCGACAGCCGCGAGGCATTCGACGCCGAACTGGCGCGCCACATCGACGCCCACCAGCCCGCGCTGGTGGTGCTCGCCGGCTTCATGCGCATCCTCACGCCCGGGTTCGTGGCCCGTTACGAGGGCCGGCTGGTGAACATCCATCCCTCGTTGCTGCCTGCTTTCCCGGGGCTGCACACGCACCAGCGGGCGCTGGACGCGGGCTGCCGCTTCGCCGGCGCCACCGTCCACCAGGTGACGGCCGAACTGGACTTCGGTCCCATCCTGGCGCAGGCAGTGGTCCCGGTCCTGCCGGACGACACCGCCGCGACGCTCGCCGCCCGCATCCTGACCCAGGAACACCTGCTGTATCCGCGAGCGATCGCGGACTTGCTGCCCGCCCTCTAGGAATCCATGCACCCGAAAGCCGTTCTCGAAGCCTGCGCCGAACTCCTCGCGCAGGTGCTCCGCTTCGACCATCCCGCCGACTCGGTGGTCTCGCACTATTTCCGCGAGCATCGCTCGCTCGGCCCGCGCGAGCGCGCCACCCTGGCCGAGACGGCGTATGCCGTGTTGCGCCGCAAGTTGCTGTTCGAGCATCTCGCCGCCTCCGGCAGCGGCGCGCGCGAGCGCCGGCTGGCGATCCTGGGCTTTGCGGCGCCGAGGGAGTTCCTCCTGGGCGCGCTCAATGAACAGGAGCAGGCCTGGCTGGCGCATTGCGATGCCGTCGACCCGGCGACCTTGTCCGAGCGGCACCGCCACAACCTGCCGGAATGGCTGGCCGAACCGCTGAAGGCGCAGCTGGGCGCGGACTTCTGGCCGCTGGCGGAGAGCCTCAACCAGACGGCGCCGCTGGACCTGCGCGTGAACGCCCTGACGGACAAGCGCGAGGACGTGCAGAAGGAGCTCAAGCTCGCCGGCATCGTCGCCACGCCAACCCCGTATTCGCCCTGGGGGCTGCGCATCGCCGGCAAGCCGGCGCTGACCAAGCTCGATGCATTCGCCCGTGGCGCGGTCGAGGTCCAGGACGAGGGCTCGCAGCTGCTGGCCTTGTTGACGGATGCCCGCCGCGGCCAGATGGTGGTGGATTTTTGCGCCGGCGCCGGCGGCAAGACGCTGGCGCTCGGCGCGGCGATGCGCAATACCGGCCGGCTCTATGCCTTCGACGTCTCGGCCCACCGGCTGGACAAGCTGAAGCCGCGGCTGGCGCGCAGCAAGCTGTCGAACGTGCATCCGGCGGCGATCGCCCACGAACGCGACGACCGCATCAAGCGGCTGGCTGGCAAGATCGACCGGGTGATCGTCGACGCGCCCTGTTCCGGGCTGGGCACGCTGCGCCGCAACCCGGACCTGAAGTGGCGCCAGACCCCCCAAGGCCTGGCCGAGCTCACCGCGAAGCAGGCGGCCATCCTGGCCAGTGCGGCGCGGCTGCTCAAGCCGGGTGGGCGCATCGTGTACGCCACCTGCAGCCTGTTGCGGGCCGAGAACGAGGATATCGCCGCGGCTTTCGGCACGGCCCACCCAGGATACCGGCGGCTGGCTGTGCAGGAGCTGCTGGAAGCCGCCAAGGTGCCCGATGCCGCCAGCCTCTGCGGCGAGGGCGGGATGGACCTGCGGCTCTGGCCGCATCGGCATGCGACGGACGGCTTCTACGCCGCAGCCTGGGAAAAAGCCCAGGATTGATCCAGGTCAAGTAAATAATCGGTGTAGTTCTGAACCCCTCACCTTAAAATCCCTCCAACACGCACGCTGCGAGATTGCAGCTTTCGTTCTAAAAGAGAAAGAGACGCCTTACCCATGCTGCTACCCGATTGGGCCGTACTGAACGCCGCGGTCGACCTGCTCGCCAATGGTCTTTTGAACCTGTCCTGGTGGCAGATCGTCCTGTACACGCTGGTCACGACGCACATCACCATTGCGGCGGTCACGATCTTCCTGCACCGCACGCAGGCTCATCGGGCCATGGACCTGCACGCCATCCCCTCGCACTTCTTCCGCTTCTGGCTGTGGCTGGGCACCGGCATGGTGACCAAGGAATGGGTCGCCATCCACCGCAAGCACCACGCCAAGTGCGAGACCGTGGACGACCCGCACAGCCCGCAGACGCGCGGCATCGAAAACGTGCTGCAGCGCGGCGCCGAAATGTACCGGGCCGAAGCCAAGAACCTGGAGACCATCTCCAAGTTCGGTCACGGCACCCCCAACGACTGGATCGAGCGCAACCTGTACACCCGCTTCAGCTGGCAGGGCGTGGGCGTGATGCTGGTCCTGAACGTGGCGCTGTTCGGCATGGCGGGCCTGGCCGTCTGGGCCGTGCAGATGGCCTGGATCCCGATCACCGCCGCCGGCATCATCAACGGCATCGGCCACTATTGGGGCTATCGCAACTTCGAGGCGCCGGACGCCAGCACCAACATCTCGCCCTGGGGCCTGATGATCGGTGGCGAAGAGCTGCACAACAACCACCACACCTACCCGACGTCGGCCAAGTTCTCGGTCAAGAAGTACGAGTTCGACATCGGCTGGATGTACATCACGCTGATGAGCAAGATCGGCTGGGCTACCGTCAAGAAGGTGCCGCCCAAGCTGCGCCTGGGCGCCATCCGCCCCGTCGCCGACGAGAAGACGCTCGAGGCCGTGATCGCCAACCGCTACGAGGTGATGGCCGGCTACGCCCGCGAAATGCGGCGCGCCTGCAGCGCCGAGATCGAGACCCTCAAGGCCAAGGGCCACGACTCCGCGATGCTCAACGCGGCCAAGCGCTGGCTGCACCGGGACGACGACAAGGTCCCCGCTGCCGCCAAGCCCCAGCTGCAGCAGGTCCGTGCCGCGCACCCCGTGCTGGACAAGATGGTCACCATGCGCGAAGAACTGCGCCAGATGTGGCTGAACACCAACCACTCGCGCGAGCAGCTCACGGCCGAACTGCAGGCCTGGTGCCGCCGCGCCGAGGGCAGCGGCATCGAGGCCCTGCGCCAGTTCTCGCTGAAGCTGCGCGCCGCCCACGCATAAATCGGGAATCCGTCTGACGTCAACGGCGGGTCGCGCAAGCGGCCCGCCGTTTTCGCTTGCGGCCATGATTTGCGCACCATGGACGCAATCCTCTGGCTCTTCGGCGAAGGCAAGGACCTCACCAGCTGGCAGATGGCCGCACGCGCGGTAGCCGTGTTCCCGATCGCGCTGGCCGTCGTCCGCATGGCGGGCCGGCGGTCTTTCGGGCAGCAGACGCCGTTCGATGCCTGCATGACGGTGCTGGTCGGTGCCATCCTCAGCCGCGCCGTCACCGGTGCTTCCGCTTTCTGGCCCACGGTGGCCGCATCCGTCACGCTCGCGCTGCTCCATCGGCTCGTGGCGATGGCATGCCTGCATTCGCCTGGCTTCGAGCAGTGGGTGACGGGGCAGGAGCGTGAACTGGTGCGCGGTGGCCGGCCCGACGCAGATGCGATGCGCAAGAGCCTCATCACGCGCCGCGACCTGCAGGACGCGGTGCGGCAAAAGTCAGGCCGCGAGGACCTGCACGGCGTCGACCGCGCCGTGCTCGAGCGCGACGGCAAGATCACCGTCGTGCTGCGCGAGCCGGGCTGAGGGGAGGCCGCGCTTCCCCGTCGGCGCCAGCCTCAGTCCATCAGGGAGGCCGGCACCTTGCCGCCGTTTTCCTGCATCTTCTTCAGCACCTGCTTGTGCAGCCAGATGTTCATGCTGGCGGAGTCGTTCTTGTCGCCGGTGTAGCCCAGTTCGTCCGCGAGTTCCTTGCGTTCCTGCAGCGTGCTGTCCATGCCGACCAGCTTCATCAGGTCGACGATGGAGCTGCGCCAGTTCAGCTTCTGCGGGTTCTTCGAGGCCAGGCCGTCCAGCACCTGCTCGATGTCGACGCGTTCGGCGGTGGCAGCAGCCATCGGCGCGGCCTGGGGTGCCGCTTGGGGTGCTGCCTGCGGTGCTGCCTGGGGCGCGGTGGGGGCACTCTGCTGCGAGACGCTGGGCGCTTGTTGCGCTGGCGCGGGTGCCGCTTGCGCGTTCGCGTGGGGAAAGATTTTGCCGAAGATCTTGCCGAGGATGCTCATTGATGTTCTCCGAGGGGTGGCGGTATTGCCCGCATGGATCATCGGAGCCGCGGCACCCTCCCGCCTGTGGGAGCCGGGCCCCTGCGTGGCGGCTCTTTCTCCTGCAAGGCGGAGGCAGAAACGAAAAAAGCCCCGCAGTGCGGGGCTTTCCTGGATCCCCGCCTGCGCGGGGATGAAGTGACTCGGGCGCCGGAGGCGCCCACGTCACTTCAGCTTCGTCTCTTTGTACTCGACGTGCTTGCGAGCCTTGGGGTCGAACTTCATGATCGACATCTTCTCAGGCATCGTCTTCTTGTTCTTGCTCGTCGTGTAGAAGTGACCGGTGCCCGCAGTGGACTCCAGCTTGATCTTTTCGCGTCCGCCTTTGCTAGCCATGTTGCTGCTCCTTTTGGGGGGTTAGGCCTGGCCGCGGGCACGCATGTCAGCGAGCACGGCTTCGATGCCATTCTTGTCGATCAGGCGAACCGCGGCGTTGGTCACGCGCAGGCGCACCCAGCGGTTTTCGTTCTCGACCCAGAAACGGCGATATTGCAGGTTCGGCAGGAACCGGCGCTTGGTCTTGTTGTTGGCGTGGGAGACATTGTTTCCCACCATCGGGCCCTTGCCCGTTACGTCGCAGACGCGTGCCATAGGCACTCTCCTAGAACCGCCCGTCACGCACGGCAAACGTCTGCGTTTGCACCAGGGACTGGGCTCACCTCGCCCTGACGGGGGCGGTAACCGGCCGGATTCCGGCGAAGCCCCCGATTATAGCCCGCGTCGGTAGAAACCCTTCGGCGCGGCTATTCCTCCTGCTCGAGGAAGCGCTGCGCGTCGAGGGCCGCCATGCAGCCGGTGCCGGCGCTGGTGATCGCCTGGCGGTAGATGTGGTCCTGCACGTCGCCGGCGGCGAACACGCCCGGCACGCTGGTCATCGTGGCGAAGCCTTGCAGGCCCGACCTGGTGAGGATGTAGCCGTCCTTCATCTCCAGCTGGCCCTGGAAGATCTCGGTGTTGGGCCGATGGCCGATGGCGATGAAGCAGCCTTGCAGGTGCAGGTCCTCGGTCGCGCCGGTCTGCGTGTCCTTCAGGCGCACGCCGGTCACGCCGGTCTGGTCGCCCAGCACCTGGTCGAGGGTCTTGAACAGCTTGAGTTCGATCTTGCCTTCGGCGACCTTGTGCTTCACCTTGTCCAACAGGATAGGCTCGGCGCGGAACTTGTCGCGGCGATGCACGAGGTAGACCTTGCTGGCGATGTTCGA
>JAQGMY010000163.1 GCA_028292105.1 Ramlibacter sp. | reverse complement strand
CCAGCTGCAGGAACTGCTGAACGCCGTCTTCAGCCGGCTGACCGACATCATCCGGGCGAACCGCGGCACCATCGACAAGTACATGGGCGACTGCGTGATGGCCTTCTGGGGCGCGCCGGTCGACACCCCGAACCACGCGGCCCTGGCGGTCAAGACGGCAATGGAAATGTCCCGCGCGGTGCACCAGATCAACGAGGAGCACCGGGCCAAGGGCATCGCGGAGATCGGCGTCGGCGTGGGCCTGAACACCGGCACGATGTGCGTGGGCGACATGGGGTCGGACCTGCGCCGCAGCTACACGGTGATCGGCGACGCGGTCAACCTGGGGTCGCGCCTCGAAGGGCTGTCCAAGGCCTACGGCGTGGACATCGTGGTCAGCGAATCCACCCGCAAGCAGGCCACCGACTTCGTCTGGCAGGAACTGGACCGGGTCCGGGTGAAAGGCAAGGAGCAGGCGGTCGGTATCTTCTACCCGCTCGCCGCGGCCGGCGCCGTGGACAAACAGGTCATCGAGGAGCTGCGAACCTGGAACGCTTTCCTGAAAGCCTACCGGGCGCAGGACTGGGAGCAGTGCGACGTCCAGATGCTCAACTTGCAGCGGATGAATGCACAAAAATACCTTTACGAGCTGTACTCCGAACGTGTAGCCTCGATGAGGTTGCTGCCCTTCGACCCAGACTGGGACGGCGCAACCAACTTCGAGACGAAGTGACCAGGGAGCCCCGGGGCCCCGATGTCGCTGGCGTACGCTGCCCCTCCCGAGGGGCGTCAGCCTCCCTGAGGCGGCTTCGCGGAGACTGAAATGAGGGTAAGGGTGCTGGGATGTTCCGGCGCGATCGCGAAGGACAGTCGCACGACGTCCTTCCTGATCGACGGCGACGTGCTCGTCGATGCCGGCACCGGCGTGGGCGACCTGACGCTCGAGGAAATGCGCGGCATCCGCCATGTGCTCCTGACCCACTCGCACCTCGATCACATCGCCGCCCTGCCCCTGATGGTCGACTCCATCGCCTCGCAGCTGACCGAGCCGATCAAGGTCCACGCCCTGGCCGGCACGCTGGCGGCGCTCAAGACGCACATCTTCAACAACGTGATCTGGCCGGACTTCAGCCGGATCCCGACGCCCGAGGCGCCCTTCGTCAGCTTCCACGAGATCCAGGTCGGCCAGACGCTGGAATTGAACGGCAAGTACATCGAGGTGCTGCCGGCCGTGCATACCGTGCCGGCCTGCGGTTACGCCGTGGCCACCGGCCAGGGCTGCTGGATCTTCACCGGCGACACCGAACGCAACCCCGCGTTCTGGCGCCGCATCAACCAGATGGACGTGGCGGCGCTGATCATCGAAACCGCCTTCAGCAACCGCGAACAGGATCTGGCCAGGCGCAGCCTGCACCTGTCGCCGAGCGCCCTGGCCGAGGAGCTCGATTGCATCGACAAGGGCAAGCGCTTTCCGATCTTCATCACGCACACCAAACCGGCCGAAACCGAATTGATCATGACGGAGATCCAGCGCTTCGACCAGACGCAGCCCTTCGGGCCCAACGTCACCCACGACATTCGCTGGCTGCGCGCGGGACAGGAGTTCGAGCTGTGAGCGCAGTCCTGAAGGCGCGGGACGCCGAACAGGAGTTCATCAGCTCGCAGCAGTTGCCGCCGGACAAGCGCGGCGTCTCGTTCGAGTTGTTGTTCTACCGGCAACTGCAGCAGGTGACGACCCGCATCCACGCCACCGAGAATGTCGACGAGATCATGCTGGAAGCTTCGCAGGACATCTGCAAGCTGTTCAACGCCGACCGCCTGACGCTCTATGCGCTCAACGAGGACCGCAGCGCGATCATCTCCAAGGTGAAGACCGGCCTGAACACCAGCCGCGACCTCAAGCTGCCGATCAGCCCGCAAAGCGTGGCCGGCTACGTCGCCCTGTCCAGGGAACTGGTGAACATCTCGGACGTCTACGACGACGAGTCGCTCAAGCGCATCCACCCGAGCCTGACCTTCCTGAAGGAAGTCGACAAGCGCTCCGGCTACCGCACCAAGCAGATGCTCGTGGTGCCCATCCTCGACGGCAGCACCCTGCATGGCGTGCTGCAGGTAATCAACAACAAGAGCGACCAGCCGTTCGGCGAGCTGGAGATGGAAGGCGCGACGCAGCTTTGCAAGACGCTCGCCACCGCCATCCACCAGCGGCAAAAGCGCGCCGACGACGGCGCCCGGCGCAAGGCGACCAAGTACGACGGCCTCATCACGGACGGCGTGGTGACGCAGGACGAACTGCACGACGCCGTGCGCAACGCGCGCGAGGAAGGGCAGCCGGTCGAACAGGTCCTGATCGCTGACTTCTCCATCCGACCGGCGCAGATCGGCCCGTCGCTCTCGAAGTTCTTCGGTGTCCCGTACGAGCCGTTCAGCGCCAGCCGCATCCGCGTGGAGATGCTGCAAGGCGCGCTCAAGCGCGAGTTCGTCATGGAGCAGGGCTGGGTGCCGCTGGAAGAAGGACCCGACGGCCTGCTGGTCATGTGCCTGGACCCGGAGGCGGTGCGCAACTCGCGCATCGTGCCGCAGATCTTCCCGCGCTCCACCAAGTTCGCCTGGCGCGTGACCACGCAGACCGAATTCGAAGAGACGGTGGCGCAGCTCTGGGGCGGCATGGACGCCGGCGGGTCGGTCGAGGAGATGCTGGCGGACCTCTCCAGTCCGATGGACGACGAGGGCGGCATAGACGACAACTCCCTGGAGTCCGCCGCGGCCGACAACGAACTGGTGAAGTTCGTCAACAAGATCATCATCGACGCCTACCACCAGCGCGCCTCCGACATCCACATCGAGCCGCTCCCGGGCAAGGCCAAGACGGGTATCAGGCTGCGGATCGACGGCAGCCTGATGCCCTACGTGGAAGTGCCGGCGCACTTCCGCCAGGCGCTGGTCACGCGCCTGAAGATCATGTGCGACCTCGACATCTCCGAGAAGCGCAAGCCGCAGGACGGCAAGATCAAGTTCAAGAAGTACGGGCCGCTCGACATCGAACTGCGCGTGGCCACCATCCCCTCCTCCGGCGGCGTCGAGGACGTGGTGATGCGGATCCTGGCCGCCGGCGAGCCGATCCCGCTGGAAAAGCTGGGGCTGTCCGCGCACAACAAGGAGAACCTCGAGAAGACGATCAGCAAGCCCTATGGCCTGTTCTACGTCTGCGGGCCCACCGGCTCGGGCAAGACGACCACGCTGCACTCGGTGCTGAAGTTCCTCAACACGCCGGAGACCAAGATCTGGACCGCCGAGGACCCGGTCGAAATCACCCAGAAGGGCCTGCGCCAGGTGCAGGTGAACAAGAAGGCCGGCATCGACTTCGCGCTGGTCATGCGCGCCTTCCTGCGCGCGGACCCGGACATCATCATGGTGGGCGAGTCGCGCGACAAGGAAACCGTGGCGATGGGCGTGGAAGCCTCGCTCACCGGCCACCTGGTGTTCTCGACGCTGCACACCAACTCCGCGCCGGAGTCCATCACCCGGCTGCTGGACATGGGCATGGACCCGTTCAACTTCGCCGATGCGCTGCTCGGCATCCTGGCGCAGCGCCTGGCCAAGCGGCTGTGCGTCGACTGCAAGCAGGCCTACACGCCGAGCCACGCGGAGCTGAAGGAGTTCATCGCGGAATACGCGCTGGACCTGAAGGAAACCGAGATCTGGAAGATCGACGCCGGCGGCGAGCAGCAGAAGCTGTACGAGAGCTGGGTCGAAGGCTACGGCCAGGACGGCGAGCTGCGCTTCCATCGCGCGGTGGGCTGCGACAAGTGCAACAGGACCGGCTACAAGGGCCGCGTCGGACTGCACGAACTGCTGATCGCCGACGACATCATCAAGAAACTGATCCAGGAACGCGCCCGCGTGGCGG
>JAQGMY010000158.1 GCA_028292105.1 Ramlibacter sp. | reverse complement strand
CGCGCATTTCGGGCGTCATCGACTTCATGTGCTCCTGCATCATCGATTGCTGCTCCGGCGACGGCTTGCCGCCCATCATCTTCTTGTGCATCTCGCACATGGACTGCATGTCCATCGTCGCCGTCCCCGCGTGGGCATGCGCGTCGCCCTTGTGGGGAGCGGCCGCACAGGCGGCAAGCCCGGCGAGCAGCAGCGCGGATGAAACCAGTGGGATCGCTCGTGAAATCAGCTTCATGGAAATTCCTTGGGTTGGATGGGGCTCAGAGCGCCGCAGTTGCACACTACGGGAGCGCCGGCGCGGCCGCTTGACTTGCATCAACGTGGGCTGAACCGGCTGCACCCTTATTGCGCGGCCTCGATCGTGGTGACGAGGAACGTGCCGTCCTTCTTTTCCGCCGTGAAGCGAACCTGGTCGCCTGGCTTGAGGCCTTGCAGCAACTTCGGGTCGGCCGCCGTGAAGACCATCGTCATCGCCGGCATGTCGAGGTTGATGAGCGGGCCGTGCCGGAGAGTGACCTTGCCCTGCTCCAGGTCGACCTTGCGCACCTCGCCCTGCGACTGCGGTGCGGCCGCGGCCTCGGCGGGCCCGTGGTGCGCGGCGTGGTCGGCGGCAGCGGGCGCCTGCTGCGCGCCGGCGGCCGTTGCCAGGAGGACGGCCGCGAGGGCCAGCGTATGCCTTGTGTTCATGTGAATTTCCTTCATTTGACGACCACCTTTCCCACCATGCCTGCCTCGAAGTGGCCGGGCTGCAGGCAGGCGAACTGCACCTCGCCGGGTTCGGTGAACTGCCAGACGATTTCACCTGCCTTGCCGGGCTTCACGTGGGCCATGTTGGGGTCGGCATGCTCCATGCCCGGAAACTTCTTCATCAGCTCGGCGTGCTCTTTCAACGCTGCCCGCGTGCCCAGCACCATTTCGTGCAGCAGCTGGCCGTCGTTGCTCACGACGAACCTCACCGTTTCCCCGCGCTGGACCGCAACGCTCGCAGGGGAGAAGCGCATCTTGTCGTTCATTCGGACCCGGATGGTGCGGGTCGCCTTTTGCGGGTCGCCCTCGCGGCCGAAGGGCGTCGCCTCCACCTGGGTGGCGTCGAACTTTCGCGCGGGCGCGTGTTCATCCCCATGGGCCACGGCGTGACCGCCAAGGGCGAGCGCGGCAGCAGCAGCAGCGCAGAGGGCCAGGTACTTCATCTTCATCTCCTTGGGTCAATGTCCCGAGTGGCCGGACGGCCGGCGCACGGACAGGCCGGTCTTGCCGGGCGCAGCGGGCGCCGCCCGCGCGGGCTCCTGCAGCTGGCCGGCGTATTCGTAGGCGACGGTGCCCGGCGGGTGCCTGTACGGGCCGGGATCCCTGTAATCGCCCGGCCGCACGTCGTCGCGCACCTTGACGACGCTGAACATGCCGCCCATGCCGACCGGCCCGAACGGGCCCTTGCCGGTCATCATGGGCAGCGTGTTGTCGGGAAGGGGCATCTCCATTTCCACCATGTCGTGCATGCCCTTGTCGCCCATCACCATGTAGTCGGGCACCAGCCTGGTGATGCGCTCGGCCAGTCCCCGGTGGTCGACGCCGACCATGGTGGGGATGTTGTGCCCCAT
This sequence comes from Ramlibacter sp., assembly GCA_028292105.1. GTDB lineage: Bacteria > Pseudomonadota > Gammaproteobacteria > Burkholderiales > Burkholderiaceae_C > Ramlibacter. The sequence goes on along the minus strand of JAQGMY010000158.1, from coordinate 1,898 downwards.
GGCGTTCATGGTGTGGTGGCTCTTGTGGCAGTGGATGGCCCAGTCGCCCGCCACCGCGTCGAACTCGATGGCGCGCAACTGCCCGACGCCGATGTCCGTCGTCACCTCCGGCCAGCGCGCCGCCTTGGGTACCCAGCCGCCGTCCGTGCCGGTCACCTCGAAATGCGGGCCGTGCATGTGGATCGGATGGTTGGTCATGGTCAGGTTGCCGATGCGGATGCGCACGCGCTCGCCGCTGCGCGCCACCAGCGGGTCGATGCCCGGAAACACGCGGTTGTTCCAGGTCCACATGTTGAATTCCGTCATCGTGCTCGCCTTGGGGGTCATCGCCCCGGGCTCGACGTCGTAGGAGGCCAGCATGAACATGAAGTCGCGGTCCACCTTCAGCTGGCGCGGGTCCTTCGGATGCACCACCAGGCAACCGTACATACCCAGCGCGAGCTGCAGCTGTTCGTCCAGGTGCGTGTGATAGAAGTGCGAGCCCGGGCGCAGCAGGGTGAACTCGTAGACGAAGGTCTTGCCAACGGCAATCGGCGGCTGCGTGAGCCCGGACACCCCGTCCATGCCCGAGGGCAACAGGATGCCGTGCCAATGGACCGCGGTCGGCTCCGGCAGCTTGTTGGTCACGAAGATGCGCACGCGGTCACCCTCGACCGCCTCGATGGTGGGCCCCGGGCTGGAGCCGTTGAAGCCCCACATGTTGACCTTCATCCCGGGCGCGAACTCGCGCACGCAGGGCTCGGCCACCAGGTGGAATTCCTTGACGTTGTCCTTCATGCGCCAGGGAAGGGACCAGCCGTTCAAGGTGATGACGGGATTGAACGGCCGGCCGGTGGAAGGCGCGGGGGGCGGCTGCGTGGCGGCAGACGACTGGAGGACGGCCTCGGGCAGGGAGGCCGCGCCGACCCGGCTGACGGCGCTGGCACCGAGCGCCACGGCGCCCGCTGTCTTGAAGAAGTTTCGACGATCGGTCATGGAGTTCTTTCTCAATGCGCCTGGGTCGCTGCTGCGCCCCCGGGTGCCACGCGCTCCAGGACGCTGCTGGAGCCGGGGGAGCGGCCGGTCAGGGCCGTCTGGAGGTTGGTCTCGGCGATCCAGAAGTCGCGCAGCGCCTGCACATACCCGCTGACGCCGGCCACCTGCTCGCGCGCGTCCGTCAGGAGCTCGAACACGCTGATGAGCATGCCGTTGTAGCGCAGCAGGTTCTCCTCGGAGATGCGCTTGCGCAGCGGCACGACCTCGTCGCGATAGTGCGTGGCCAGGTCGTAGGCCGTCCGGTAGGCGGAGTACGCCTCGCGGACCTCCGACTGCGCATTCACGGCCATTTCCGCGGTGCGGTCCACGGCCTGCCGGTACACGGTCTCGGCCCGCGCCACCCGCGTGGCACCGAAGTCGAAGAGCGGCAACTCCAGTGCGACCTCGTACCCGTTGGCGCGCGCGGCACCGGTCTGGCTCCTGTTCTGCAGGCCAAGCTCCAGGACGTTCACCAGCCCCGTCGCCTTCGTCAGTCCGAGCGCGCGCGCTGTCGCTTCGGTCGAGCGCCGGGCGATCTGCAGGTCCAGGCGCTTGTCCATCGCGGTTTGCTCGGCGTCCCGCGCATCGGCTGCCTGCTTTGGCAGATCGGGCAGGCGCTCGGGCAGGCGGAAGTTCAGCTGCGGACCGGACAGGCCGAGCAGCCGCGTGAGCTTCTCCCGGTCGGCCGTCGCCTGGTGCCGGGCGCGGGCCAGCTGCGCGGTGGCGTCGGCGTGGAACGCCTGCTCGCGCATCTGCGTGAGCTTGTTGAAGTTGCCCGCCTGCACCATCCGCGCAGCCAGCGCGCTGGAGACGTCCGCCGTCTCCTTCACCTGCGCGAAGAACCTCACGAGTTCGGCGGCGGCCACGGCGTCGAAGTACGCGCG
>JAQGMY010000155.1 GCA_028292105.1 Ramlibacter sp. | reverse complement strand
CCCCTGGGCGCGTTCCACGCTGGCGGTGTGCCTGGCCTTGCTGCGCTCTTCCAAGGAGCAGCGCGACGTGGCGATCGAGCCGTGAATTTGCAGGGTGTGCAGCTTCGCTGCGCACCGTCGGCGGCCGCATGGTGCGCAGCAAGCTGCACACCCTACGAAGCCAGCTCCGCTCAACGCGATGCGGCGATCGACCCGCGACCTGTAGGGTGTGCAGCTTCGCTGCGCACCATTGGCGGCCGCAAGGTGCGCAGCAAGCTGCACACCCTACGAGGGCAGGTCCGCCTCGTCTTCGCCGCCGGCCAATTGCGGGTCGGCGATGAGGTTGTCCAGCATGACCAGCAGCGTGCGGCGCGTGGTGTCGATGTCGGACTCCTTCAAGCCCTGCACCGCGAGCGCGTTGACCGCTTCCGCCAGCGGCACCAGCGTCTTGCGCATGGCCCGGCCTTGCGCGGTGAGGAACACGTACATGTTCTTGCGATTACCGGCCATGCGGTCCCGGCGGACGTAGCCCAGTGCTTCCATGCTGCGCAAGGCCACCGCGGTGGTGGGCTCCATCAGCCCGGCGATCTGGCTCAACTCGCGCTGGGTGAGGCCGTCCTGCTCCCACAGGATGCGCAGGAAGGTCCAGTGCCCCAGCGAAACGTCGTGCTGCGCCAGCCGCACCCCGAGGGAGCGCAGGAAGATGCGCGCGGTGTCCTTCACCAGGTGCGCCATGCGGTCGTTGGGCACCGCCTCGTGCCAGTGCTTGAGCAGCCGTTGCGAAATTTCGGTTTCGCGCGCGGAGGTGAGGGTTCGGGCCATGCGGGAATTCTGCCCGATGGCGTCAATACGGGATTTCACTCCGGTCGCGGCCGCGGCGCCGGCGTCGCCTGTTTTTATACTTAGCTTCCAAAGCATCCGGAGACCGTGGCAATGCGACTCGCATCCTTCCTGCTGGCGGCCGCTGCGGTCGTCGAACTCGCCTGCGCGAGCGGCGCCGCGCACGCCCAGCCCTATCCGTCGCGCTCGATCCGGTTCATCGTGCCCTACGCCGCGGGCGGACTGCCCGACACGGTGGCCCGCATGGTGGGCCAGCGACTTGCCGAGACGCTGGGGCAACCCGTCGTGGTGGACAACCGCACCGGCGGCTCGGGCGCCGTTGCAGCCACGGCGCTGGCGCAAGCGCCCGCCGACGGCTACACCTTCATCGTGACGGATGGCCCGATGCTGGCGACGGCCGCGGTGCTCAGTTCCAAACCGGCCTTCGACGCCGCCAGGGACTTCGTGCCGGTGTCCGTGATCGGCGTGGCGCCGCTGTACCTGGCGGTGAACGCGAAGGTCCCGGCCAACACGCTCGATGAACTGATCGCGCTGGCGAAGAGGAAACCCGGTGCGCTGAACTACGGTTCGTCGGGCATCGGCAGCATCCACCACCTGACCGCCGAAGCGATGAAGGCCGGCCTGGGAATCTACGTCACGCACATCCCCTTCCGCGGCAGCGCCGTATCGGTGCCGGCCATGATCGGGGGCGAAGTGGAGATGGCGTTCTCGTCGCCGCCTTCGCTGATGGGATTCGTGCGCAGCGGCCAGGCCAAGCTGATCGCGATCAACTCCGCCAAGCGGTCGCCGCTCACGCCCAACGTGCCGGCCCTGGCCGAGAAGATCCCCGGCTTCAATTTCGCCTTCAACGTGGTCCTGCTGGCGAAGCCCGGCACCCCCGCCGAAGCGCTGCAGAAGATGAATGCCGAGATCGCCAAGGCGGTGCGGCATCCGGAGCTGGTGGAGCAACTGCAGAAAGCCGGCGTCGATCCCGTCGGCGGCACGCAGGAAGAGGCAGTGGCCGCGTTGCGTTCGGAATCGCAGCGCATCACGGCGGCGGCCCGGCACGCCGGCCTCAAGCGCGAGTAAGAAGGCGTGGGGCAAAGCCCCCGCGCTCAGCCCATGCGCATGAAGGTGGTTTCCAGCATCGGGTCGGCCTTCCGGGGGGGCGCTATCGTCGGCTCGCTGCGCGACATTTCCCAGACGAAAGTCTCGGCCTTGTCCAGGCCGAAGGCCACCGAAGGTTCCGCCAGCCAGTAGGCATTGCCGGACTCGGTGAAGGCGACCGGCGTGTTGCTCTCGCCCATCAACCGGATCTGCAGCACCGGCGAGGTCATGATGGTCTTGCCATCCACATGCCCGGGACGGTTGTAGATCGAGCCGACGATGCGACTGTTGCCGGTGACGGCCCAGTTGCGGATGGTTTGGTGCTGATCGGGCTGGCTCATGAGGAGTGCGAGTTTACCGATTTGGCGGCCGGCGCGTATCGCCGATTTTCGTTCAATAGCCGCGCAGCCGGTCCACCACGCCGGCGATCGATTCGCCCCGCTCCAGGGCCTGGATCTTGCGCGCGATCTGGGCCACCGTCTCGTGCCGCAGCGTGCGGGCCGACGTATGCGGCGTCACGCTGATCCTGGGGTGCTGCCAGAAAGGGTGCTGCGGCGGCAGCGGCTCGGTGCGAAAGACGTCCAGCGTCGCCCCGGCGAGATGCCCCTCGTCCAGCAAGGCCAGCAAGTCCTCGTCCACCAGGTGCGCGCCGCGGGCCACGTTGATCACGTAGCCGCCGGGCCGCAGCTTGCCCAGGGTGTCGCGGTTCATGATGTTCTCCGTCGCCGGCGTGAGGGGCAGCAGGCACACCAGCATGCGCGTGGCGCGCAGGAAGTCGTCGAAACCGGCGCCGCCCGAGAAGCAGCGCACGCCCGGCACTTCCCGCGGCGAGCGGCTCCATCCGAGCACGGGAAATTCGAAGTGGGCAAGCGCCTGCGCCACGCGCGTGCCCAGCACGCCCAGGCCCATCACGCCGACCGGGAAATCGTCGCGCTCGTTGGGCCGGCGGTAGGCCCAGCGGCGCTGCGCGACGTCTTCCTCGATGCGGTCGAATTCGCGGAAGTGGCGCACCACGGCGTGGCATACGTACTCGGCCATCTGCACCGACATCCCGGCGTCTTCCAGCCGCACCAGCACGGCCTTGGGCGGCAGCTGGCGCCCCAGCAGCGCGTCGACGCCGGCGCCGGTGTTGAAGATGCCGCGCAGCTGCGGCTGCTCATCGAAGAACTGCTGCGGCGGCGCCCACACCACCGCGTGGTCGCCCGGCGGTGCGCCCGCTTGCCACTCCATCACTTCGGCGCCGGGCAAGGCCTCGCGCAGGGCGGCGAGCCACGGAGCCGCCTTGCCGTTGGTGGACAGGTAATAGATGCGCATGCGCCCGAGTGTCCAGGATTTTTTTGGGGGCGGCGGGCGGGCTGCCTGTCGAATGGTCACCGTGGTGGACGCGAGGACTGGCGCGGGTCGCGGCAGAATGCGGCCTGGTTTTCCACAGGCTTCTCCACCGTTCCTGTGGGAATCCTCCTACCATTGGTTGCATCTTTCTTCCGTGAACCTGACGCCCCTGCACCTGCTGTACCTCGATGACGACCTCGTCGCGATCGACAAGCCCGCCGGCCTGCTGGTCCATCCCAGCGCGCTGGACGCGCACGAGGAGCGCAACGCCTTGCACCAATTGCGTGACCAGCTCGGCGAACGTCTCTGGCCGCTGCACCGCCTGGACAAGGCCACCAGTGGCGTGCTGCTGTTCGGGCGCAACGTGGAGGCGGCGCGCCACTGGGGCCGCGCCTTCGAGGCCGGTGAAGTGCGCAAGCGCTACCTCGCGCTGGTCCGCGGTTGGCCCGCGGACGCCGGCGAGATCGCGCAGTCGCTGGCGCGGGATCCGGAACTGCCGTCCACGGGCCAGCAACGTTTGCCGGCACTCACTCGCTATCGGCGCCTGGCCACTTTCGAGTGGCCCTTCCAGGTCGATCCGCGGCACGCGGCGAGCCGCTATGCCCTGGTCGAGGTCGAACCCGCGACGGGACGCCGGCACCAGATCCGCCGGCACTTCAAGCACATCGCGCATCCACTGATAGGCGACAGCACGCACGGCAAGGGCCTGCACAACCGCGCCGTGGCCCAGTGGCTGGGAACACCGCGCTTGTGGCTGCACGCGGCACAGGTCGAACTGCCGGGCGGCGACGGGCAACTGCTGCGCATCGCCGCGGCTTGCGGGGCCGAGTGGCGGTCGCTGCTGCCGCCGGCCTGATGAGCGCGGGAAGGCGCGGTGTCCGACCCGCCACGCCGCCGCACCGTCTTAGCATCAGCGCGGTCCCAGCCTTTCGCTTCCCATGACACAACCCACCGCGGCGCTGGCGCGCGACCCCAGCCTCCTGTCCGAAGGCAGCCTGCCCTCTTCCACCACGGGGCGCGAGGACGCGGATGCGCAGGCCGACCGCGCCGGCCCGGCAAGCAGCACTCCGGTCACCAGCCGCGCGTCGTTCCTGGCCCTGTTCAGCGCCGTGATGCTGCCGATGTTCATGGGCGCGGTCGACCAGACACTGCTGGCCACCGCCACGCCGCGCATCGCCCGGGAACTCGGCGGACTCACCGACACCTCGTGGATCGCGGTCGGCTACCTGCTGACCGCCACCGTCGCCGCGCCTTTGTACGGCCGCTTCGGCGACCGCTTCGGCCGGCGCAACGTGATGCTGTGCGCGCTGGCGATCTTCGTGCTCGGCTCGCTCGCCTGCGGCATGGCCACCAGCATGCAGGCATTGATCGCGTCCCGCGTGCTGCAGGGCCTGGGGGGCGGCGGCCTGATGGTGTTGTCACAAGCCCTGATCGGCGAGCTCGTGCCGCCGTGGGAACGGCCGAAGTACCAGGGCTACTTCGCCATGGTGTTCACCACCTCCAGCGTCGGCGGGCCGCTACTGGGCGGCTTCGTCGTGCACCACGGCGACTGGCGCTGGCTGTTCCTGGCCAATCTGCCGCTAGGCGCGCTGGCTGCGTGGCGGGTGTCGCGCTTGCCCAAGCCAGAGCCCTCGGCCGGCCGCGCCGCCGCGTACGACCCGGTCGGCTTTCTCCTGTTCGCGTTCTGCGCCAGCGTCACCCTGCTCTGGTTCGGCGAGGTCGGCCACCGCTTCGCGCTGGCCTCCATGCAGAGCGCCTTGCTGGCCGCCGCGGCCCTGGCCAGCGGTGCGCTGTTGTGGCGGCAGCAACGGCGCCATCCCAACCCCTTCCTGCCGCTGGACGTGCTGCGCCTGCCGGGGGTGGGCTGGGCTTGCCTGTCGGTCATCGGCTTCTCCGGCACCATGTTCGCGCTGCTGTTCCTGCTGCCGATCTACCTGCAGGTCGGCCGCGACAGCGACGCCATCGATGCCGGCCTGCAGTTGCTGCCGCTCACCTTCGGACTGGTGATCGGCTCCACCATCAACGGCCGCGTGAGCACGCGCACCGGTCGCAGCGGCGTGCTGCCGCCCTACGGGCTGGGCGCGGCGGCGCTGGCCTTGCTGGCGCTGGCGCTGCTGCCTCCGAGCACCTGGAGCATCACGGTGGCGGCCACCGTGTGCGGCATCGGCTTCGGCTTCGTCATGCCGAATGCACAGATGACCACCCAGATCAAGGCTGGGCGCGACCGCCTGGGGGCGGCATCCGCCTTGCTCTCGCTGACGCGTTCGATCGGCGCATCAATCGGAACCGCCGCCTTCGGTGGGCTGGCCTTCATGCTGCTGCAGACCGGACCCGGGACCACCCTGCTGCTGCAGCAGATGGACCCCGTGCGGGCCACGCACGCGTTCCAGATCGTCTTCGGCGCCCTCGCCGCCTTCGCCGCCTGCGGTGCACTGGCCGCGAGCCGCGCGCCGCGCATGGACCTGCGGCCCCCGCTGGAAACAACGCGCTCCTGAACTGCCACCGACCATGCCAACGACCCCGACCTCCTGGCGCTACTCCACTCCCGCCATCGTGCTGCACTGGCTGCTGGCGGCGCTGATCGCCTTCATGGCCGGACTCGGCTGGTACATGATGACGGTGGAAGACGAACCGGCCGGGCCGCCGCTGTTCGACCTGCACAAGTCGATCGGGCTGGTGGTGCTGCTGCTGGTGGTGCTGCGCCTGCTTTGGCGCGCCGGGCACCGGCCGCAGCCGCTGCCGGCGGGGGTGCCGGCGTGGCAAGCCAGGCTGTCAGGACTGGTGCAGTGGCTGCTCTATGCCGGCATGGTGCTCATGCCGGCGACGGGCCTCATCGGCGGCAGCTACAGCCGCGCCGGCGTCGCCTTCTTCGGGCTGCCGCTGCCAACCTGGGTGACGCCGAGCCGGCCCACCGCGCACCTGTTCTTCGAGATCCACTCCTGGCTGGTCTGGGTGCTGGTCGTGCTGGTCGCCTTGCACGCCCTCGCCGGTTTCAAGCACCTGCTGGTCGATCGCGACGAAGTCTTCGGCCGGATGTGGCCGGCGCGCCGGCGCTAGCTCCTCGGGATCCGTCCCTTGATCTCGGCAGCCGCGAGGAAGTCGAAGTCGACCCCTTTGTCGGCCTGCGTGACGGTGGCGAGGAACAGCTTGCGGTAACCGCGCTCGGCCGTCGGCTGAGGCACGGCTTGCTCTCCTGCGCGCCGCGCCAGCTCCTGGTCGCTCACCAGCAAGCTGATCTCGCGCTGGCTCACGGACAGGCGGATGCGGTCGCCGTTGCGCACGTGCGCCAGCGGGCCGCCGATGGCCGACTCCGGTGTCACGTGCAGCACGATGGTGCCGAAGGCGGTGCCGCTCATGCGGCCGTCGCTGATGCGCACCATGTCCTTCACGCCCTGCCGCGCCAGCTTGCGCGGCAGCGGGATGTAGCCC
>JAQGMY010000118.1 GCA_028292105.1 Ramlibacter sp. | reverse complement strand
GATGTTCCAGGGGCCCGGCGTGCAGGTGGTGGCGAACGTGCCGGTGGCCGGGCCGGTGCCGCCGCCCAGCATGGTGGTGACGCCCGAGGCCAGCGCCTCCTCGATCTGCTGCGGGCAGATGAAGTGGATGTGGCTGTCGATGCCGCCGGCGGTGACGATGTGGCCCTCGGCGCTGATGATCTCGGTGCCCGTGCCGATGACGATGTCCACGCCCGGCTGGGTGTCGGGGTTGCCGGCCTTGCCGATGGCGGCGATGCGGCCGGCCTTCAGGCCGATGTCGGCCTTGACGATGCCCCAGTGGTCCAGGATCAGCGCATTGGTCAGCACCGTGTCCATCGCGCCCTGGGCGTTGGTGCGCTGCGACTGCGCCATGCCGTCGCGGATGGTCTTGCCGCCGCCGAACTTGACTTCCTCGCCGTAGCCACCGGCGCGCAGGGTGTAGTCGTCTTCGACCTCGATCACCAGGCCGGTGTCGGCCAGGCGCACCCGGTCACCGGTGGTCGGGCCGAACATTTCCGCGTAGGCGCGGCGGGGGATCGTTGCCATCGGTCGTTCAGAGTCTGGCTTGCACCAGCCCGCGGAAACCGTAGACGGTGCGGTCGCCGGCGTAGTCCACCAGTTCCACCGTGCGCTGCTGGCCCGGCTCGAAGCGCACGGCGGTGCCCGAGGCGATGTTCAGGCGCATGCCGCGCGCCACCGCGCGATCGAACTGCAGCGCGCCGTTGGTCTCGGCGAAGTGGTAATGCGAGCCGACCTGGATCGGCCGGTCCGCGGTGTTCTGCACGACGAGCGTGGCAGTGCGGCGTCCCGGGTTCAGCACGTGGTCGCCCTCATCGGTGATCAGTTCGCCCGGGATCATCGTCATGCGCTCAGTCCCTGCGCGACAGCCACACCGCCAGGCCGGCCAGCACCGCCACCATGAGGAAGCCGTAGGTGTCGCTGGCGTGCCAGTGCCAGGCTTCGCGCATGCCGTGGCCCGGGTGGGCGTGGGCCGAGGTGGCGATCGTGAGCAGCAGCGTGGCGATCGAGCCGGGCAGCAGGCGCATCAGCATGGTGGGTCCTCGGGAGGTCAGACGATCGGTTGGTGGACGGTGACGAGCTTGGTGCCGTCGGGAAAGGTGGCTTCGACCTGGATCTCGGGGATCATCTCGGCGATGCCTTCCATGACGTCGTCGCGCGTCAGCACGCTGCGGCCTTCGCTCATGAGCTGCGCCACGGACTTGCCGTCGCGGGCCCCCTCCATGACGGCCGCCGAGATCAGCGCCAGCGCTTCCGGGTAATTGAGCTTCAGGCCACGCGCCTTGCGCCGCTCCGCCAGCAAGGCGGCGGTGAACAGCAGCAGCTTGTCTTTCTCGCGGGGCGTCAGTTCCATGGCGGTAAATCTTATTGCAAGAGCTGCGCCATGCCGGCGCCGGAGCGCCCCCACCCAGCCCTCCCGCAGCGGCGGGGCCAGGCAAGTCCGGCATGGAACCTGCGATTCCCCGGTGTGAACCGGACCATTCCCATCCTCCCCGCCGACCTGCCGGACGCGCCGCAGCGGGTGGTGAAGGTGCGCCGCGACTACAACACCTGGGTCGCGAGCGAGACCATGGAAGACTATGCGTTGCGCTACACGCCGCAGCGCTTTCGCAAGTGGTCGACCTGGCGGGTGGCGAACACGGCTTTCGGGGCCGCGTCCTTCCTGATCCTGGAGGCGGTCGGCGCCACGCTGCTGGTGCAGTACGGCTTCCTGAACGCCTTCTGGGCCATCCTGGCCACCGGGCTGATCATCTTCCTGGCCGGCTTGCCGATCAGCATCCATGCGGCGCGCCATGGCGTCGACATGGACCTGCTCACGCGCGGCGCCGGCTTCGGCTACATCGGCTCGACGCTCACGTCGCTGATCTACGCATCCTTCACTTTCATCTTCTTTGCGCTCGAAGCAGCCGTCATGGCGTATGCCCTGGAACTGGCCCTGGGCATCCCGCCCAGCTGGGGCTACCTGGTTTGCGCGCTGGTGGTGATCCCGCTGGTGACGCACGGCGTCTCCGCCATCAGCCGGCTGCAGCTCTGGACGCAGCCGGTCTGGCTGGTGATGCTGGTCGTCCCCTTCGTGTACGTGTTGCTGCGCGATCCTGGTGCGTTCTCCGGCATCGCGCACTACGCTGGTGAGAAGGCGCCTGCCGGCGGCTTTTCACTGCACGCATTCGGTGCGGCACTGACGGTGGGCATCGCGCTGATCACGCAGATGGGCGAGCAGGCCGACTACCTGCGCTTCATGCCCGCGCGCACCGCGGCCAATGGGCGAAGCTGGTGGGCTGCGGTACTGGCGGGCGGTCCGGGCTGGGTCTTGCTGGGGGTGGCCAAGATGCTCGGCGGGGCGGCGCTGGCGTACCTGGCGATCAAGCACATGGTGCCTGCGGATCGGGCGGTGGACCCCAACCAGATGTACCTGGCAGCCTACGAATACGTGTTCCCGCATTACGGTGTTGCCGTCGCCGCGACTGCGTGCTTCGTCGTGATTTCCCAGCTGAAGATCAACGTGACCAACGCCTACGCCGGCTCGCTGGCCTGGTCCAACTTCTTCTCGCGCATCACGCACAGCCATCCGGGCCGGGTGGTCTGGGTGGTGTTCAACACGCTCATCGCCTTCATGCTGATGGAGATGGACGTCTTCCAGGCACTGGGCGACGTGCTGGGGCTGTACTCGAACATCGCGATCGCCTGGATCATGGCCGTGGTGGCCGACCTGGTCGTCAACAAGCCGCTGGGCCTGTCGCCGCCCGGCATCGAATTCAAGCGCGCCTACCTGTACGACATCAACCCGGTCGGCGTCGGCGCGATGACCCTGGCTTCCGTGCTGTCGATCACCGCCTACCTCGGGGTGTTCGGCCCCGGGGCGCAGGCCTTCTCGGCGCTGATCGCCCTGGGCGTGGCCTTCGTCACCGCGCCCCCCATCGCCTGGGCCACCAAGGGCCGCTATTACATCGCCCGCGCACCGCAGGGCGCTTATCTGGGCGGCGCCGTCAAGCGCTGCGTGATCTGCGAGCGCGAGTACGAAGGTCCCGACATGGCGCACTGCCCGGCCTACCAGGGGCCGATCTGCTCGCTATGCTGCACGCTCGACGCCCGCTGCGGCGACCTGTGCAAGCCGCACGCGAGCCTGTCGGCGCAATGGTCGGGCGCCTTGCGCGCGCTGCTGCCGCGCCGCGCGTGGCCTTACCTGGACACCGGGCTGGGCCACTTCCTCCTGCTGATGATGGTGGTGGCGCCGCTGCTCGCCGCCTTGTTCGGATTGCTCTACCACCAGGAGGTGCGGCAGGTGGGCGCGACGGCGCAGGACACGCTGCGCGCCACCTTCGTCAAGGTCTACCTCGCGCTGCTCGTGGTGGCCGGCATCGTCGCCTGGTGGCTGGTGCTGGCGCACAAGAGCCGGCAGGTGGCGCAGGAAGAGTCGAACCGCCAGGCCCACCTGCTGCTGCGGGAGATCGATTCGCACCGGCAGACCGACGAGGCCTTGCAGCAAGCCAGGCTGGCCGCCGAACTCGCGCGCCATGCCGCGGAGCAGGCCAATGGCGCCAAGAGCCGCTACATCAGCGCCATCAGCCACGAACTGCGCACGCCCTTGAACAGCATCCTGGGCTACGCGCAGCTGATGGGCGAGGACAGCAGCATTCCCGCGCATCGCAAACATGCGGTCAACGTGATCAAGCGTGGCGGCGAACACCTGTTGTCGCTGATCGAAGGCACGCTGGACATCGCCCGCATCGAGAGCGGCAAGCTGACCTTGAACGTCAGGCCGATGCGCTTTGCCGACTTCGTGCACGAGGTGGCCGGCCTGTTCGAGGTGCAGGCGGCGGCCAAGGGGCTGGCCTTCCGCTTCGAAGCCGAGGGCGTGCTGCCGGAAGTGGTGCGGGCCGACGAGAAGCGGGTGCGGCAGATCCTGATCAACCTGCTGGGCAACGCGATCAAGTTCACCAGCCAGGGCCACGTCGTCTTTCGCGTGCGGCACCAGCGCGAGATGGCCGTGGTGGAAGTGCAGGACACCGGCCCCGGCCTCAGCGAAGACGAGCTGTCGCAGATCTTCGACCCGTTCGCGCGCGGCAACAGCGCCAGCCACTCGGCGCCGGGAGCGGGCCTGGGCCTCACGATCGCCAAGATGCTGACCGACCTGATGGGCGGGGAGCTCGGTGCCACCGGCAAGCCGGGCGAGGGCTCGGTGTTCCGGGTGCGGCTGTTCCTGCCGCAGGTGCATGCCGTGCTCGCGCGCGAGCCCGCGCCCAAGGTGAGGCGCGGCTACGCCGGCGTGCGCCGCAAGATCCTGGTGGTCGACAACGAAGAGGCCGACCGCGAACTGCTCGTGGCGCTGCTCGAGCCGCTCGGGTTCGAGTTGCGCACGGCGGCCAGTGGCCACGATGCGCTGGACCTGGTGGCCGCCGGACTGCAGCCGGATGCGATCCTGATGGACCTGGCCATGCCGGGCATCGACGGCTGGGAAACGATCCGCCGCCTGCTGCGCATGCAGCAGCTGCAGCCGAAGATCGCGATCGTCTCTGCCAACGCATTCGACAAGGGCCTGGACAACGAGGTCGGCGTGCGCCCGGAGGACTTCATCCTCAAGCCGGTGCGGCACTCCGAACTGCTCGACTGGCTGGAGCGGCAACTGCAGCTGCAATGGCTGCAGCAAGCGCTGCCGCCGGTGCCTGTGCCGGCAACGGCCGGCCCGTGGACGCTGCCCCGGGCGGAGCTGCTGGCGCCGCTGCAGCAGGCGGTGCAACTGGGCTACTACCGCGGCATCCTGAACCAGCTCGATGCGATCGATGCCGCGCAGCCGCGGGCGGCGGCCTTCACGGCGGCCATGCGCGAGCTCGCGCGGCAATTCCAGTTCGAAGCGATCGGCCGTGAACTGGCCCGCGGCCTGCCGGCCGCCGAAGGAGCGACGCGATGAGCGCGATGCTGGGTGACCGCGGCGACAGCGAGGTGGTGCTGGTGGTGGACGACGTGCCCGACAACCTCTCCGTGCTGCACGACGCGCTGGACGAATCCGGCTACACGGTGCTGGTGGCCACCAGCGGCGAGCAGGCGTTGCAGCGCGCTGGCCAGGCCTTGCCCGACATCGTGCTCCTCGACGCCATGATGCCCGGGCTGGACGGCTTCGAAGTGGCCAGGCGCCTGAAGGCCGGGCCGCTGACAGCGCACATCCCCATCATCTTCATGACCGGCCTCACCGAGACCGAGCACCTGGTCGCCGCGCTCGAGGCGGGCGGAGTCGACTACGTCACCAAGCCGATCAAGCCCAAGGAAGTGCTGGCGCGCATGGGCGTGCACCTGCAAAGCGCCCGGCTGGCGCGGCAGACCCGCAACGCGCTCGATGCCTTCGGCTACGCCAGCATCACCGTGCGTCCCGCCGACGGCCGCCTGATGTGGCAGACGCCGCTGGCGCGCGACCTGCTCAAGACCTACTACGGCACCAGCGCGCCGCAAACGCCGCCGGCCATCCTGGAGTGGCTGCGCCGCCACCTGGCCGATGCCGAACGCCAGATCGAGCCGCCGCGCCTGTCGGCGCAGATCGGCCCCAGGCGCCTGTCGATCGGCCTGCACCAGCAGACTGGCGACGACGATTGGCTGATCGTGATGCGCGAGGTGTCGGACGCGGCGATCATCGAGTCCATGAGCCTGGCGTTCAAGCTCACGGCGCGGGAAGCCGAAGTGCTGTACTGGGTGGTCAAGGGCAAGATCAACCGCGACATCGCCGACATCCTGGGCGCCAGCCCGGCGACGGTGAAGAAGCACCTCGAACGCGTCTTCGCCAAGCTGGGCGTGGAGACGCGCACTTCCGCCGCCGGCATGGCGATGAACCGCATCCGGCAGTTCCATCCGCAGTTCGAGGGTTGAGGGCGTCGGCCCC
>JAQGMY010000108.1 GCA_028292105.1 Ramlibacter sp. | reverse complement strand
TCGAAGCGGGGTTGCAGCGCCTCCAGGCCCAGCACGAAGCGGGCGCGCGTCATGGCCTGGTGTTCCCACGTCCACGCCGTGTTGCTGCCACGCTGCTGCTGGTAGTTGTCGTAGGCCTGGAAGGTGGTGATCAGCAGGCCGGAGCTGCCGTTCGGCCGCAGTGCGGTGTCGATCTCGAACAGGTCACCCTCCGCCGTCTTCACCGACAGCCAGTTGATGATCTTGCGCACGAAGGCGGCGTAGGCTTCCGGCGCCCGCTCGTCGTCGTCTTCGTAGACGAACACGATGTCCAGGTCGCTGCCGTAGCCCAGTTCCTTGCCGCCCAGCTTGCCGTAGCCGAGGATGGCGAAGCGCGGGTCCTCGCGGTGCCGCTGCTTGAGCCGGTCCCAGCACCAGCGGGCGGTGACCCGCAGCGTCGCGTCGGCCAGGGCGCTCAATTCGTCCGCCACTTCTTCCACCGTCAGCATGCCTTCGACGTCGCGCGCCAGCGTGCGGAACAGCTCGGCGTGATGCGCCCGCCGCAGCAGGTTCAGCATGTTCTCGTCGTCGTCCTCGCCGGTGATCTGCACCGAGCGCTTGCGGTGTTCCAGCTCGCGCTCGTACTCTTGCGGATTGAAGCGCTCCTTGAGCATGCCCTGGCTGGCGAGCTCGTCGATCACGCCGGGATGCTGGATCAGGTAGCGCGCCGGCCAGCGCGCGGCCCCGAGCAGCCGCAGCAGCCTTTCGTGGACGCCGGGGCGCTCCCACAGCAGCGCCAGGTAGCTTTCGCGGCGCAGCAGCGGCTCGATCCAGTCGGCCATCCGCAGCGCCGCTTCTTCGCTGACACGGCCTTCCTGCAGCCACTGGCCGGTGCGTGCCACCAGCCGCGACAGGCGATGGCGCGCGTCCTCGCGCAACGCCAGCACCCGCGGATGGGTGCGCCAGCCCTCGATGCGCTGCTGCATCTGCGGCGGCAACTGTTCGAGGATGGCATCCAGTTCGGGCGGCGCGCCATTGATGCCCTTGGGCCCGGCGCAGCGCTTGCACTCGGTGTCGCCGCCCAGCAGCTTGTCGAATTCCTCGGCCACCAGTTCGCGGTGGCCATCGAGTTCGTGCAGGAAGGGGCAGAGCTCGGCGTAACCCATGGTCTGGGCTATCCAGGTCAGGTCGCCGTCTTCGCCGTCGCGCGAACCCATGGGGAGCACGTGCGTCTGCTGGTCGTCCAGGTACTGGATCCGGTGCTCGACGCGCCGCAGGAAGGTGTAGGCCGCGGCCAGCGCCTGCGCCGTCCCGGGTGACATCAGCCCCGCGGCGGCCAGCCGCTCCAGTGCCTGCAGGGTCGGGCGGGTGCGCAGTTCCGGGAACTGCCCGCCCCGCACCACCTGCAGCAGTTGCACCGTGAACTCGATCTCGCGGATGCCCCCGCGCGACAGCTTGACGTCGTTGGCGCGCTCGGGCCGGCCGGCGGCGCGGCGCGCGGCATGTTCGCGGATCTGCCGGTGCAGCACGCGCAGCGCGTCGAACACGCCGTAATCGAGGTAGCGGCGGAAGACGAAGGGCAGCACCGTGCTGCGCAGCGCATGGGCGGAGCCGTCCTCGACGGCTGCGCGCGGCGCCACCACGCGGCTCTTCATCCAGGCGAAGCGCTCCCACTCGCGGCCCTGCACCTGGAAGTAATCCTCCAGCGCCTGGAGCGACACCGCGGGCGGCCCGGAGTTGCCGTTGGGGCGCAAGGCAAGGTCGACGCGGAACACGAAACCGTGCTCGGTCACGTCGCCGATCAGGCCGAAGATGGCCTTGACGGCCTTGCCGAAATATTCATGGTTGCTGATGCGGCCGCGGCCTGCCGCGGTGCCGGCGGTCTCGCCGTCCTGGTCGTAGACGTAGACCAGGTCGATGTCGCTGGAGACGTTCAGCTCGCGCGCTCCCAGCTTGCCCATGCCCACCACCCAGAGCTGGGCGCGGCCGCCCTCCGGGGTGGTGGGGCCGCCATGCACCGCGTCCAGCACCTGGAACGCCTCGACGCAGGCGGTGTCCAGGGCGAACTCCGCCAGCTCGGTGACGGCGCCGGTGATGGTGGCCAGCGGCGCCTGCCGGTCGCAATCGAGCACCACCAGGCGCTCCATCACCAGCTGCCGCAGGACCCGTAGCGCCGACGGCACATCGAGGTTGCCGGCGCGTAAAGCGAGGTAAGCGACCTGCATGCTGGCGCGGTTCGGCGCGCCCGCTGGCAGCATCGGCAGTTCGGTTGCGTAGCGGCGGCGCAGTCGCTGCACGAAACGCGAGTGCCCGGACAGTGGAATTTGTCCGCCCGTGCTGTCCGCGTGCGCTGCTTGCGCCCCGTTGACGGCAGCGATGGTGTCGTTGGCTGAACCCAGCGCAGCGCCGAGGGTCATAATTCCCGCCAGTCCGATGTATTCATGAATGTGCCGCCGCCGTTTCCCTCACGGACGCTGAGGCTTTTTGCCGCAGTCGTCCAGTGGTCCCTGTGGCTGCTGCTTGCCGCTTCGCTGCTGCTTGCCCTGGCGTGGGGTGCACTTCATGGATTCATTGTGCCGCGAATCGGCGAGCTTCGCCCCGTGCTCGAAATACGGGCCAGCAAGGTGCTGGGAGTTCCGGTGCGCATCGGCTCCGTCAGCGCCCGGACCGAAGGCCTGATTCCCTCCTTCGCCCTGCGCGACGTGGTGCTGCTGGACCCGCAGGGGCGCGAAGCCCTGAAGCTGCCGCTGGTGGTGGGCGCCCTGTCCCCACGGTCCATGTGGAATCTCGGTTTCGAGCAGCTCTATGTCGACCGGCCGCAACTCGATATCCGGCGCGCTGGCGACGGCCGCATCTTCGTGGGCGGCCTGGACTTCTCCCGCAAGACCGAAAGCGACGACAGCCGCGCCGCGGCCGACTGGTTCTTCGGCCAGGCCGAGTTCGTCATCCAGGGCGGCAGCATCCGCTGGACCGACGAACTGCGGCAGGCCCCGCCGCTGGTGCTGAGCCAGGTGGAGTTCGTCGCGCGCAACCACGGGCGATCGCACCAGCTGCGGCTGGCCGCCACCCCGCCGGCCGACTGGGGCGAGCGCTTCACCCTCACCGGCCTGTTCCGGCAGCCCCTGCTGACCACCCACCATGGGCTCTGGCAGCAGTGGGTGGGCGAGGTGCACGCCGATTTCGCCGCCGTCGACCTGTCCCAGTTGCGTCGCCATGCAAGCGTCGGGGTCGACGTGGCGCAGGGCCGCGGCCGGCTGCGCGCCTGGGCCGACATCGAGCGCGGCTTGTTGGTCGGCGGCACCGCGGACGTGGTGCTGTCCGACGTCAGCGCCACGCTCGCGCCCGACCTGCAGCCGTTGCGGATGCAGTCGGTTTCCGGCCGGCTGGGCGGCAAGCGCCTGGACGGCGGCTTCGAATTCCATACGCAGGACCTGCAGTTCCTCACCTACGACGGCCTGCGCTGGCCCGGGGGCAACGTCGCCCTGACGTGGACGGAGGCGCAAGGCCAGGCCCCCGCCCGCGGTGAGCTGCGGGCCGACCGGCTGGACCTCGGCGCCCTGGGACAGA
Source organism: Ramlibacter sp. (assembly GCA_028292105.1). GTDB lineage: Bacteria > Pseudomonadota > Gammaproteobacteria > Burkholderiales > Burkholderiaceae_C > Ramlibacter. The sequence goes on along the minus strand of JAQGMY010000108.1, from coordinate 8,874 downwards.
TCGCCACCCGCCTGCCCCTGGGCGCCACCACCCACGCGGCGCTGCAGTCGCATGCGCCGCAAGGCCTGGTCGAGACGCTGCAGGCGCGCTGGGAAGGGCCACTGGACGCGGTGCGCAAGTACGAAGCGCGCGGCCGGGCCAGCGGTGTCGGGATCGCCGCCCGCGAGCACCCCGAAGGCAAGGTGGGCGTGCCGGGGCTGCGCGGGGTCACCCTCGACTTCGACCTCACCCAGGGCGGCGGCAAGGCCAGGCTGGCGCTGCTCAATGGCGCGCTGGAACTGCCGGGCGTCTTCGAAGACCCCGTGCTGCCGCTGGACACCCTGGACGCGGACCTGCAGTGGCAGTTGAACGGCGAGCAGATCGCAGTCACCGTCGATCGCTTCCGTTTCAGCAACGCCGATGCGCAGGGAGAAGGCAAGGGCAGCTGGCGCAGGGGCGAGCCGGCCGCCAAGGGCGGGCCGCGCCCGCCGGGCACGCTGGACCTGCAAGGCAGCCTGCTGCGCGCCGACGGCACCCGGGTCTGGCGCTACCTGCCGCTGGGGGTGCCGAAGAAGGCGCGCGATTACGTCAAGGATGCGGTGCTCGCCGGCAACGCGACCTCGACGAAGTTCCACGTCAAAGGCGACCTCGCCAAGTTTCCCTTCCTCGCCAGGCAGGACGGGGAGTTCCTGGTCAGCACGCAGGTGCGCGGCGTGACCCTGGCCTACGTGCCGCGCAGCCTGCAGCAGGGCGCCGTGGCCTGGCCGGCCCTGGCCGACCTGGCTGGCGAACTGGTGTTCCAGGGCAATGGCATGCAGGTGAAGGGCGTGACCGGGCGGGCGCAGGGCGCCGCCAGGCTGCTGGTGCAGGCGGAGGCGCAGATCCCCGACTTCCACGAGCCGCAGGTGCTGGTCAACGGCAGGATCAAGGGCACGCTCACCGACTCGCTCGCCGTGGTGAACAACTCGCCGATCAGCGCGATGCTCAACCATGCACTGGACAGGAGCACCGGCACCGGCTCTTCCGAAGTCGACCTGCACCTGCAGTTGCCCTTGCACGACCTGTCGCACTCGCAAGTGCAAGGCACGGTGACCTTGCCCGGCAACGACGTGCAGATCACGCCGGACAGCCAGGTGCTGGCGCGGGCCCGCGGCGCCGTGCAGTTCTCCGAGAAGGGTTTCCAGCTGGCGGGCGTGCAGGCGCGTTCGCTCGGCGGCGAGGTGCGACTGGAGGGCGGAACGCGCCCGGCGAGCGCGGGCGAACCGGCCTTCGTGCAGCTGCGTGTCCAGGGCAACGTCACCGCGGATGCACTGAGGCAGGCGCGCGAACTCGGGTTCGCGTCGCGCCTGGCCCACGACTTCAGCGGCAACGCCAACTACAACCTGGTGCTCGCCTTTCGCCGCGGCATCACGGAAGTGCAGGTCACCAGCAACCTCCAGGGTATGGCGATCAACCTGCCGGCGCCCCTGAACAAGGCCGCCGAGGCGGTGCTGCCCCTGCGCTACGAGACCAGCCTCACGCGCGAGTCGCTGGCCGCGGGGGCGAAGCTGCAGGACGTGCTGGCGGTGGACATAGGCCGCGCCGTGTCCGTCAGCTTCCTGCGCGACCTCGGCGCCGGCGATCCGCAGGTGGTGCGCGGCGCCGTCGCGGTGGGCTTGGCGCCGGGGGAAACGGTGCAGATGCCGGCCGAAGGCGTCACGGCCAACGTGCAGTTGCCCCAGTTCAATGTGGACGCCTGGGACGACGCGCTGGACCGCTTGCAGGGCACCGCTGCGGCCGGGGCGGCTACGGCGCCGGCAGCCCCTCCCTCGGCCAGCACGTCGTACATGCCGACGACGCTGGCGCTGCGGGCCAGGGAGTTGAGCCTGGAAGGCCGCACCTTGCACAACGTGGTGGTCGGCGGCTCGCGCGATGGCCGCTTGTGGAAAGCGAACGTGGACGCCGACGAACTCGGTGGCTACATCGAATTTCGCCAGCCGCAGGGCACCGGCCCGGGCCGGCTGTTCGCCCGCCTGGCCCGCCTGAACATCGCCGCCGCGGCCGCCAAGGACGTCGAGTCGCTGCTGGAGCAGCAGCCGAACATCCCGGCGCTGGACATCGTGGTCGACGAGTTCGAGTTCAAGGGGCGCCGCCTGGGCCGCCTTGACATCGACGCCGTGTACCGGGGGCCCGGCACGGTGGCGCGCGAGGGCGGACTGCGCGAATGGCGCCTGAACCGCCTGGGCCTCACCACCCCGGAATACGCGCTCGTGGCGTCCGGCAACTGGGCGGCGGTCGATGCGCAGGCGTCCGCCGTGGGCGGGCCGCGCCAGGAGCCCAGGCCGAACGAGCGCCGCCGCACCGCGCTGAAGTTCCGCCTCGAACTGAGCGATGTCGGCCAGGCGCTCGCCCGCTACGGCATGAACGGCGTGGTGCGGCGCGGCCGCGGCAGCATGGAGGGCCACGTCTCCTGGGTCGGCTCGCCGCTGGCGCTGGACTATCCCAGCATGACCGGCAGCTTCAACATCGGCGTCGAGAACGGCCAGTTCCTCAAGGCCGACCCGGGGCTCGCCAAGCTGCTCGGCGTGTTGAGCCTGCAGTCCCTGCCGCGCCGCCTGGTGCTGGATTTCCGCGACGTCTTCAGCGAGGGCTTCTCCTTCGACTTCATCCGGGGCGATGTCGTCATCGAGCAGGGCATGGCGTCCACCAACAACCTGCAGATGAAGGGCGTGAACGCCGCCGTGCTGATGGAGGGCAAGGCCGACATCGCGCGCGAGACGCAGGACCTGAAGGTGGTGGTGGTGCCGGAGATCAACGCCGGCACGGCGTCGCTGGTCGCCACCGTCATCAATCCGGCGCTGGGCCTGGGCTCGTTCCTGGCGCAGATGTTCCTGCGCGAGCCGCTCATGAAGGCGGCCACGCAGGAGTTCCACATCGACGGCACCTGGACCGACCCGCGTGTCACGCGCCTGGGGCGCGGCCACGCCACGGACAGGGCGGGTGCCGCCGTCCCGTCCGACCCTGCCAGCCGCTGAACCGGAGCCTGCCATGAAGATCGCCGCCATCCAGACCGTCTCGACCAGCAGCGTTGCCGCCAACCTGGACAGCGCCCGCGGCCTGCTCGAACAGGCGGCGCGCGCCGGGGCCGAACTCGCCGTGCTGCCGGAGTACTTCTGCCTGATGGGGCAGCGCGACACCGACAAGCTGGCGGTGCGCGAGGCGTTTGGCGACGGCCCGGTGCAGTCCTTCCTGGCGGATGCCGCCCGTGAGCTCGGACTCTGGGTGGTCGGCGGCACGCTGCCCCTGCGCGCCGGCGACGACGCCCATGTGCGCAACACCAGCCTGGCGTTCTCGCCCCAAGGCGAATGCGTGGCCCGCTACGACAAGATCCACCTGTTCCGGTTCGACAACGGCCGTGAGCAGTACGATGAGTCGCGGGTGATAGAGCGCGGGGACACGCCGCAGTCCTTCACCCTTGCCTCGCGCGACGGCCATGCCTGGCGCGTGGGCCTGTCGGTCTGCTATGACCTGCGCTTCCCCGAGCTGTACCGCGCATTGCGGGCCGACCTGCTGCTGGTGCCGAGCGCCTTCACCCACGGCACCGGCCAGGCGCACTGGGAGGTGCTGCTGCGCGCGCGTGCCATCGAGAACCTGGCCTACGTCGCCGCCCCGGCGCAGGGCGGCAAGCACGACAACGGCCGCCGCACCTGGGGCCACTCGATGGTGGTGGACCCGTGGGGCGAGGTGCTGGCGCAGCGGCAGGAGGACGGCGCCGGCGTGGTGATCGCCGACATGGACATGGCCCGGCTGCGGCAGGTGCGCAGCCAGTTGCCGGCGCTGGAGCACCGGGTGCTGTGAGCGGGGTGCGCGAGTGAGCACGCTGGCCCTGCCCCTGCCACCCGGTCTGCGGCGGATCTCCACCTGGCGCCGCTGGTCGCTGTGGGTGCTGCTCGGGGCGCTGGTGCTGGCCTTGCTGGTCACCGTGGTGTGGCTGGCCGCCCGCTACGAAAAGAGCGTTGCCCAGGCGAACGTGGAGCGGGACGCCGCCGATGCGCTGAGCGACATCCGCTCGGCGCTGAACCGCAACGTGCAGGAACTGCAGTCGCTGCAGGCGGCGCGCGGCAGCGCCGACCGCTGGCGCAGCGAGGCCGAGCAATTGATGCGCGCGCACCGCGAGTGGGTGCGCGTCGAATGGCGGGGCCCCACGCTGGAACTGCTGGCCGAAGCGGACACGCCGTTCCGCTCGCCGGTGTTCTCGCGCTTTGGCCGCTCCCAGTCGCTGCCCGAGGTGCAGCAGGCCTGCATCGCCGCCCAACGCATCAGCGGCCCGGCCTATGCCCGCAGCCACTTCGTCCCGCAGGCCGACGGGCTGGGCCTGGAGTTGATGGAGCTGTGCCTGCCGCACATCGAGGCGGGGCGGCTGACCGGCTTCTTCGTCGCCACGTACACCCTCACCGACCTGCTGGCCACGCAGATCGGGCCGCAGATGGGACGCAGCCAGGAGATCTCCTTCACGGAAGCGGACGGCACCCGCCTGGCGATGCACGGCGTGGCGCGCCGCGGTACCCGGGTGTTTTCGGCGCAGCAGCTGCTGGACCTGCCGGGCAACACGATGGTGTTGCGCATGGACAGCTGGCGCCGCTCCGAGCCCGACCTGTTTCCCAACGTGATGACGGCGCTGGTCACCGTGATGTCCATCGCGCTGGTCACCGTGCTGTTCCTGCTCGGGCACGACACCCGCCGGCGCCTGCGGGTGGAGGAAGACCTGGCCGACGCGCTGGCCTTTCGCAAGGCGATGGAAGACTCGCTGGTGACCGGCCTGCGCGCCCGCGACCTGCAGGGGCGCACCACTTACGTGAACCCCGCCTTCTGCCAGATGGTCGGCTTCGGCCCGGAGGAGCTGCTCGGGCACGGCTCGCCCGCGCCCTACTGGCCGCCGGAGCTGGCCGACGAATACCGCAAGCGCCAGGACGTGCGGCTGGCCACCGGCAATGCGCCGCCGCGCGAGGGGTTCGAGTCGGTTTTCATGCGCAAGGACGGCAACCGCTTCCCGGTGCTGATCATCGAAGCGCCCCTGATCAACGCCCAGGGGCTGCAGACCGGCTGGATGAGCGCCGTGCTGGACATCAGCGAGCAGCGCCGCGTCGAGGAGTTGTCCCGCGCCAGCCAGGAGCGCCTGCAGGCCACCGCGCGACTGGCCACCGTGGGCGAAATGGCGTCGCTCCTGAGCCATGAGCTGAACCAGCCGCTGGCCGCGATCGCCAGTTATGCGAATGGCTCGATGAACCTGCTGCAGCAGACCGGGGCGCCGGCCAGCGAACTGCAGGTGGCGATGCGGCGCATTGCCGAACAGGCCGATCGTGCCGGCCGCGTCATCAAGAGCGTGCACGACTTCGTGCGCCGGCGCGACCAGGCCCGCGAGCCGGTGGCGCCCGGCGCGCTGCTCGAAGCCGTGCTGCCGCTGGTGAACCTGCAGGCGCGCAAGCTGGGGGTGCGGGTGGACAGCCGCGTGCCGGAGGGACTGCCGCGGGTGTTCTGCGACCGCACGATGGTCGAACAGGTCCTGCTGAACCTCGCCCGCAATGCGATGCAGGCGATGGACGAAGCCCGCGTCCACCGGCCCACCTTGCTGCTGCAGGTGCGCACGGCGTCGCGCAGCGAGGCCGGCAAACGCTGGCTGGAATTCGCCGTCGTCGACTGCGGGCCGGGCATCCCCGAGGACGTGAAGCAGCAGCTGTTCACGCCCTTCTTCACCACCAAGGCCGAAGGGATGGGTCTCGGCCTCAGCCTGTGCCGCACGGTGGTGGAGCAGCATGGCGGGCAGCTCGTGTTCGAGCCCAACACCCCGCGAGGTACGATCTTCCGCTTTACCCTGCCGGCCGAAGCCGAGCCCACCCCCTGATGCAGCCTGCCGCCGACGCCACCGTCTTCATCGTCGATGACGATGCCGGAGTGCGCGACGCCCTGGCCTGGCTGCTGCGCTCGCGCCGGCTGCTGTCTTCCACCTTTGCCAGCGGGGAGGAATTCGAGGCCATGCTGGACACCGGCTTTCGTCCCGCCCAGGCCTGCTGCCTGCTGCTGGACGTGCGCATGCCGGGCATGAGCGGGCTGGCCTTGTTCGACAAGCTGGTTGCGCGCGGGCTGGTGGAGTTGATGCCGGTCATCTTCCTCACCGGGCATGCCGACGTGCCGACGGCGGTGGACATGGTCAAGCGCGGCGCTTTCGATTTCTGCGAGAAGCCGTTTTCCGACAACGCGCTGGTCGACCGCATCGAGGAAGCGCTGCGGCGCTCCGCGGGCGTGCTGGCGGCGCAGCGCGAGAAGGGTGCCCTGCAAGGCCGGCTCGACGAACTGACCGAGCGCGAGCGCGACGTGATGCGCCTGGTCGCCAAGGGGATGCCCAACAAGCTCATCGCCGACCAGCTCGCCATCAGCGTGCGAACGGTGGAAGTGCATCGGGCCCGCGTCTTCGACAAGATGGAAGTGAAGTCCGCCGTGGAGCTGGCGAACCTGCTGCGGGAGTTGTAGGCAGCGCGGCTACTTTTCTTCCGGCGGCTCGTGCGGCGGCGGCTCGCCGCCCTTGCGGCCGGAGAACATGGTCCACCACACGATGCCGACCAACAGCAACAAGGCGAGCAGCGCTTCCAGCAGAATCAGCAACATGTCTTTCCGGTCCCTTCTCTACGCCGCCATTGTAGGAACGCTGGCGGCGTGCGGCTCCGTGCCGCTGCCGCCGCTGCCGCGCGCGCCGGCCACGGTCGCGCCATCCCCGGCTCCCGCACCGGCGTCCGGTACTTCGCTGGCACTGCCGCCCGACAACGCGCCGCTGCCGGCTTCGATGCAGCAGGGCAAGAGCCGCTGGGTGCCGGTGCGCTGGGCGGAGCTGCCGGGGCTTGCCACCGACGCACTGCATGAAGGCTGGAACGCCTGGATCCGCAGTTGCGAACGGCCGCCCGCCGCCCACGCGGCGCTATGCGGCGAGGTCCGGCGGCTGTCGATCGGCACGCCACAGGAGCAGCTCGGGTGGATGGTGCAGCGCTTGCAGCCCTATCGCATCGAGCCCCTCCAGTCCGGCGAGCCGCTGCTGACAGGCTATTACGAGCCGATGCTCGACGCCTCGCGCGTCCCATCGGCCGCACAGCAGATCCCGTTGTACCGGCCGCCCGCCGACCTGACCGCCCGCCGCCCCTGGTACACACGCCAGGAGATCGACACGCTGGCCCAGGCGCGCGCTGGCCTGCGAGGTCGGGAGATCGCCTACCTCGCCGATCCGCTCGATGCGCTCGCACTGCAGATCCAGGGCTCCGGCCGCTTGCGCATCACCGAGCCGGATGGCCGCGTGAGCGTGGTGCGCGTGGCTTTCGCCGGCAGCAACGAGCAGCCGTACCGCAGCGTCGGCGGCTGGTTGCTGCAGCAGGGCGCGCTCCGGGATGCGTCGTGGCCCGGGATCAAGGCCTGGGCCCGTGCCAATCCGCAGCGGCTGCAGGAAATGCTCTGGGCGAATCCGCGCGTGACCTTCTTCCGCGAGGAGCCGCTGTCCGACTTCGACGCCGGCTTCGGCCCGCGCGGCGCCCAGGGCGTGCCGCTCACGCCCGGCCGCTCGATCGCCGTCGACCGCGAGAGCATCCCTTATGGAACGCCGGTGTGGCTGTCGTCGCCCGGGCCCCTGCTGGCGCTGAACCGGCTGGTGTTCGCGCAGGACACCGGGACGGCCATCGTCGGCGGTGTGCGCGCCGACTACTTCGTCGGCTGGGGCCCCGAAGCCGGTGAAATCGCCGGGCGGCTCAAGCAACCGCTGGCGCTGTGGGCACTCTGGCCGCGATAGGAGCGTGCTGACGATCGTGGGGGTGCCGCAACAACCCCGATCGGTGGATAGGGAGTTGTGAAACGATTCGATACACTCCCGCGCGTAACAGTCACCTGAAAAGTTCACGATGGCCCAGGCAAGTGGAGAAGGCGGCACCGGCGCAGCGGCGGAGAACACGGAACCCTTGTTCGACGTGGTCGTCAAGGTGCCTCCGAACATCTCCCTCGAAGAAATCGATGCCAAGGCACGGGCCGCCGGCGTGGCTCCCGAGCGCGTCGAGGCGCTGATGAAGGCGCTGCGCAACCTGCCGCAGGTGCGCATCGGCGCCGGTGTGCCCAAGCAGCGGGCCGACGCCGCCCGCGAGACCTTCACCAGGGCCGGCCTGCTGGTGATCATCACGCCGCTGCTGGGCCTGCAGGCCAAGGTCGACACACCCACCGACGGCAGGCACCAGTGCCCGGGTTGCGATCAGCGGGTGGTGCTGTCCGAGCACCGCCAATGCCCCGAGTGCGGCGTGTACGTCGACAAGATCACCGAGGAAGACATCCTGCGCCGCAAGCTGCTGCGGCAGGAGCGCGCCAAGCTCGATTTCCAGACCGCGCGCGACGCCAAGAACGCCGAGCAGAAGACGCGGGAATCCATGGAGGCGGCGCTGCGCGAGAAGATCCGCGAAGAGCTCGAAGAGGAATACGGTTTGCGCGACCGGCGCGGCGGCTTGCTGACCTCGCGTCCGGTGCTGGCGGGCCTCGCCCTGGCGCTGGTCGCGGCGGCCTTCGTCGGCGGCCGCGGCAGCAGCGGCGCCTGGCCATGGACAGCGTCCGCGGCCCAGCCGCAGTCCAAAAGCGCAGCCCCGGGCGCCGATCCCGACAAGCTGATGGAAAGCCTGGGCCCGAAGGCGGAGGGCGCGCCAGCAGCCGCGGGCACGGCGGGTACCGCGACCGGCGACGCCGACATCGACGATCCGCTGATCCGCCAGGCCGGCGGGGAGCGCATAGGCGCCAAGGGGCTGACGGTCGAACAGGCGGTCGCCGCGGCGCAGGCGCTGGCCAAGGCTGGCGGCAATTCGACCGCGGAGCGCGCGCTGGCCGGCGGCCAGGCCGGCGCGCCGC
>JAQGMY010000069.1 GCA_028292105.1 Ramlibacter sp. | reverse complement strand
GCTGCGGCAGCAGCCGGCCGTCGCGGATCGGCCGCAGGATGCGCGGGCTGGTCAGGCCGCGCACCTTGGGTGCCAACAGCCCGGTGCGCGCCAGGATCTCGTCGGCCGAAAGCGCCCGCAGCGCCTGGAGGTCGTCGCCCAGCGCGCGACCCGCTTGCTCGGCTTCGGGCAGGTTCGCCAGCGGCCGGCCGGCACCCGGACTTTGCAGGATCGCCTGATCGAACAGCCCGCGCGCGGCCAGCGCCGTCAGCAGCAGCGACAGCGAGGCCGATCCGGCGGAGACGCCGAAGGCGGTGATGCGAGCGGGATCGCCGCCGAAGGCAGCGATGTGTTCGCGGATCCAGGCGAAGGCCGCCATCTGGTCCAGCAAGCCGTAGTTGCCCGAGACGCCGTGCCCGGACTCCTGGCTCAACGCCGGATGCGCCAGGAACCCGAACAGCCCCACGCGGTAATTGATGCTGACCACCACCACGCCTTCGGCGGCGAGTCGTTCGCCGTCGGTCGTTGCGTCCGACCCGCTGCCCGCGGAGAAGCCGCCGCCGAACACCCACACCATCACCGGCAGCCGGGCGCCGGGCTCGCACTGCGGGGTCCAGATGTTCAAGTGCAGCGCGTCTTCGCTCTGGCTCGGACCGCGAACCGGGAAACCGGGCGGCTGTGGAAAGTCGGGGCTGAAGGCGAGCGCGTCACGCACACCGGTCCAGGAGGCGGCGGGGTGCGGCGGCCGCCAGCGCAGCTCGCCGGTCGGTGGAGCCGCAAACGGCACGCCCAGGAAGACGCCGCCCGCGCCGCTGCGGCGGCCGCGCAGCGCCCCCTGCGGCAGTTGGACCGTGACCTGCGATGGTGTGGCGAATTCGCTCAAAGCCGCTTCCTCCCGTGTGCTGCGCCGAGTCTAAGCCGGGGCAGCCGGACCATAATTCCCCGGGAACGAGGAGTGCCCTTGGACGATGCCACCACCGCCGCGCGGGCGCCCGCCGCTGCACTGAAGCAGCCTTACGGCCAGGAGTTCACCCAGAGCTTCATCGACGCCCACCGGCAGAAGATCTTCCTCGGGCTCTCGGTGGCCGGGACGCTGCTGCTCGGCCCGTTCGCGATCAACAATTTCTTCCAGGACCGGCTGCTGCTGGGCGTGGTGACCAGCACCTTCGTGGTGGCCCTGCTGCTCAATGCCTATGCGCTGGTCCGGGAGCGCAGGCCGGTGGTGCCGGCGACGGCGATCTTCCTCGGCTCGCTGCTTGGCCTGGCCACGGCCATGTACAACAACGGGCTGATCGGCATCCTCTGGGTGTATCCCGGCATCCTGTTGTTCCACTTCATGCTGCCGCGCCGGCGGGCCAATGTCTTCAACCTGACCCTGGTGGCGATGACGGTGCCGTTCGCCTGGATGCACCTGGGCCCGCAGCTCACCGCCCGGGTGACCGTGACGCTGGTTCTGTTGATCGTGTTCAGCAACATCTTCTCGTACATCGCCGACACGCAGCAGGCCAAGGAGGCGGAGCAGCGGCACCGGCTGGACTTGCTGGTCCAGCAGCTGGAAGCGCAGAACACCGAGCTGCGCCAGGCGTTTCGCGTGCGCGAGGAAGTCGAACGCATCGCCCGGCACGACCTGAAAACGCCGCTGGCGAGCATCGCGTCGGTGCCGCGGCTGCTGCGGGAACTGCGCACGCCGGACCCGCAGGAGGACGAGCTGCTGGGCATGGTGGAGCGTGCCGCGCTGCGGGTGCTGAGCATGGTCAACCTGTCGCTCGACCTGTACCGCATGGAAGAGGGCGGCTACCGGCTGCGGGCGCAGGCGGTGGACCTGGCGGCGCTGGTGCAGACCGTCGCCCGCGAGCTGCAAGGCCATGCCCGCTCGAAGAACATCCAGATCAAGTTCGATCTGCCGGCGCAGCAGGTCTACGCGCAGGGCGAAGAGCTGCTTTGCTATTCGACCGTGGCCAACCTGCTGAAGAACGCCCTGGAGGCTTCACCGGACGGCGAGGACATCCAGGTGCGGCTGCAGCTGGTGCAGGAGGCCAGCGGTGAATCCGTGGTGCTGGACATCCACAACCGCGGCGAGGTGGCGCAGGCCATTCGCGAGAATTTCTTCGAGAAGTACGCAACCCATGGCAAGCCGGGCGGCACCGGGCTGGGCGCCTACTCCGCGCACCTGATGGCGCGGGTGCAGCACGGCGATCTGCGCATGGCCTCGTCGGCGGGCGGCACGACGCTGAGCCTCAGCCTGCCGGTGTGGCACGCGGCCGCACCCCCGATGGCTTCCACCGGCGCGCAGCGGCACGCGGCGCCCGAGCAGCCGCTGGCGGCCTTGTCCGTGCTGCTGGTCGACGACGACGAATACAACGTGATCGTCCTCAAGAGCCTGCTGCCCACGCCGCCGCTGACGGTGCGCACGGCGGTCAACGGGCGGGCCGCGCTGGAAAGCGTGCGCGAGGCGCGACCCGACGTGATCTTCCTGGACCTCGAGATGCCGGTGATGGGCGGGGTCGAGGCCGTCGGCCTGATCCGCACAGTGCAGCGCGAGAGGGGCGAGAAGGCCAGCTTCATCGTCGCCTTCTCGGCGCACGACGACGACGCCACCCGCCTGAAATGCCTGCAAGCGGGCTTCGACCTGTACCTGTCCAAACCGGCGTCGCGCGAGGAGGTCTATGCGGTGCTGCGTGGCGAGGACCCGGCCGCAGCGGCCGCCGCCACGCCCGAAACCCCGGCCGACGAGCGCGTCTTCGTCGAGCCGGCGCTGATGCCGCTGATGCCGCAGTTCCTTTCCTCGCGGCGCGAGCTTGCGCAAGGCCTGGTCAGTGCCGCCGGCGAGGGCGAGCGCGAGCGCGTGCGCGCCACCGCGCACAAGCTGGCGGGGAGCCTGGCGATGTACGGGTTCACGGAGGCGAGCCGCGCCAGCCTGGCGCTGGAGTGCGTCGCGCTGGACTGCGATCTCGCGCAGCTGCGCGGCATGTCCGATGCGCTGGCCCACCTGATCGCGCAGCAGCAGCCGGTCGCGAAGCCGGCGAGTTGACGTCTGCGGAAGGTGCGCACCTGCGGTGCACACCCTACGATGGGATCGGGGCGGGTTGGACTGGTAGGGTGTGCACCGCCAGGTGCGCACCTCCCCGCGCAGACGCCCGAGGATCAAGCCGCCAGCAGCATCGCTTCCGGGGTGTCGTTGATCGTGGTGCGCCGCAGTTCCCGGCGCTCGGCGATGTCGTAGCGGCGGCCGCGGTGCAGCGTCGCGCGGTTGTCCCAGATCACCAGGTCGTCCACTTGCCACTCGTGCACGTAGACGCGCTCGCGCTGGGTCGCGTGTTCCAGCAGGTCCTGCAGGTACATCCGGCTCTCGGCCGTTGGCCAGCCGAGGATCTGGCGCGCATGCACGCCCACGAACAGCACCTTGCGGCCGGAGCCGGGATGGGTGTCGGCCAGCGGCCAGACCGCCGGCGGGATCTGCTTCTTCTGGTCGTCGGTGTAGGCGTCGTCGCCCAGCAGGATGCGGGTGTGCAGGGCGAAGTGCTCCGCCTTCAGGTCCTGGATCTCCGCCTTGGTGCGCTCGTCGAGCGTGTCGTAGGCAGCGCGCAGGTCGGCGAACTCGGTGTTGCCGCCCCAGCTGGGCTTGATCACGCAATGCAGCATCGAATAGGCGGCGCGCGGATCCATGAAGGAGCTGTCGCTGTGCCAGAGCTGGTTGGCGAAGTTCGACAGGTTCTTGGGCGAGTCGCGCTTGGCGACGTTGCCCTGCGCATCCACGTTGGAGATGTCGATCAGGCGCTCGTCATCCAGCCGCTCGGCGCGCTTGAACACGCGTTTCAAGCCGATGTCGAGCGGCCCGAAGGTCTTGGCGAAGTCGACCTGCTGCTGCGGTGTGAGCGGCTGGCCACGAAAGACCAGCACGCCGTACTGGTTCATGCCGGCGTTGATCGCACGCGCGTCGGCGTCGGACACGGGGCGGGTCAGGTCGATGCCGCTGGCTTGCGCGGCGAAGACGGGATGGAGAGGTTTCAGTTGCAAGGGCATCGCGGTCTCCGGTTCACTCCTGCTCGATCTTCGCGTCAGTGACGACGCGGGCCCAGCGCTTCATCTCGGCGGCGATGAAGGCGTCGAACTGCTCCGGGCGCGAGGCCACGACCTGCAGCCCGTATTCCTGCGCCTTGGCCTGCACCTCGGGGCTGGCCAGCGCCTTGGCGGTGTCGGCCTGGATCTTCTGCAGCACGGCTTTCGAGGTGCCGGCCGGCGCCACGAAGCCGAGCAGGGCGCCGACGTTGAAGCCGGGAATCGTCTCTGCCACGGTCGGGTAGTTGTGCCCAGCCACGCGCTTGTCGCCCATGGTGGCGATGATCTTCATCTTGCCGGCCTGCACGAAGGGCAGGATGGACAGGAAGGGATCGACCACCAGGTCGAGCCGCCCGCCCAGCAGTTCGGTGTGGGCCGGCGAGCTGCCCTTCATGCCGACGTGCTGCATCTCGAAGCCGGCTTCGCGCTTGAGCAGTTCCGCCCCGAGGTGCGTGGTACTGCCGGCGCCGGGGGTGCCGTAATTCAGCTTGTGGGGATTCTTCTTGGCATAAGCGATCAACTCCGGCAGGGTGTTGAACGGTGCGTCGGTCCGCGCCACGATGGCCAACTGCATGTTGAACAGCTGCGTCACGCCGGACAGGTCCTTGAGCGTGTCGTACGGCAGCTTCTTGCGCAGCGTGGGGTTCACGGCGAGCGAGGAGTTCACCATGCCGAGGGTCAGCCCGTCCGGCGCGGCCTTGGCGACGAAGTCGGCGCCGATCGCGGTGCCGGCGCCCGGCTTGTAGTCGATCAGCACCGGCTGCCCCCAGCTGTCCTGGAGCTTGAGCGCCAGCATGCGGCCGATGGTGTCCGTCGGGCCCCCGGGCGGGAAGGGGATGACGATCTTGACGGGCCCCTTGGGGAAATCCTGGGCGGCGGCAGGTGCAGCGAGGCTGCAGGCGAGGGCGGCGGCCAGCAGGCCGCGCCAGAGAAAGGTGGTGTGCAAGGTCTCGTCTCCGGTACTTCTTTGCCGCGATGGTAGTGGATGCGGCGAGGCGCCGGGTTCGGCGTCGCGCTCACCCCGAGCTGGGAAATCGAGGTCGGGCTGCTAAGCCGCCGCTTCCAGTCCGTTGCCGAAATGTTCCTGCATCCGCCGCATCGCCGCGCCGGCGTCGCGCTGCAGCAGCGCGTCCATCACCGCACGGTGCTCCGCCAGCGACTCCTGGATGCGCCCGGACTTGAGCAGCGAGTTGTGCCGGTTGAGCTTCATCACCTTGCGCAGGTCGGCCACCATCTGGTTGCGCCAACGGTTGCCCGCCAGTTCCAGCAGCCGCATGTGGAAGCTTTCGTTCAGCGCGAAGAAGCGCTCGCGGTCCTTCGCGGCGCCTTCCAGTTCCCGGTGCAGCTTTTGCAGTTCCTTGAGTTGCGCTTCGGTCGCACTGGTGGCGACGGCCGCCGCGGCGTCGCTTTCGAGGAGCGCCAGCAGGTGGTACACCTCGGCCAGATCCTGCTCGGAAACCTCCGTGACGTAGGCGCCGCGCCGCACCTTCATGGTCACCAGGCCTTCGGTGGCCAGCACCTTCAGCGCCTCGCGCAGCGGGGTGCGGCTGATGCCGTATTCCTGCGCCAGCTTGACCTCGTCGATCCAGCTGCCCGGCGCCAGTTCGCGATTGAAGATCCGCTGGCGCAAAAGCTCCGCCACCTCCTCATAGAGGGCGCGGGGAGCGAGCGAAACGGCGGACATGGGCGCGATTCTAGGACGAGCAGCATTCTTTATCAATAATTATGAGTGCGGTAAGATGCCGCGGTTGCGCCAAGACAGCGCTGCGCCTTCAGGAATAAGCCATGAGTCCAGTCCCGCCTGTATCCCGCCCGCCGTCCCTCGAGGACTGGCGGAAAGCCGCCGCCAGGTCCGCCCCCGGCGGCGACGTGGCCGCGCTGAACTGGATCACGCCCGACGGCATCGCGGTGAAGCCGCTCTACACCGCGACTGACCTGCAAGGGCTGCCCGACGCCGACACGCTGCCCGGTTTTCCGCCCTTCCTGCGCGGGCCGCAGGCAACGATGTACGCGGCCCGGCCCTGGACCATCCGCCAGTACGCCGGCTTCTCGACGGCGGAGGAATCGAACGCGTTCTATCGCAAGGGCCTGGCCGGCGGCGGCCAGGGCGTGTCGGTGGCGTTCGACCTGGCAACGCACCGCGGCTACGACAGCGACCATCCGCGCGTGACCGGCGACGTCGGCAAGGCGGGCGTCGCGATCGACTCGGTCGAGGACATGAAGATCCTGTTCGACGGCATCCCGCTCGACAAGATGAGCGTGTCGATGACGATGAACGGTGCGGTAATCCCGATCCTGGCGTTCTTCATCGTCGCCGGCGAAGAGCAGGGCGTCGACCGCAAGTTGCTCGACGGCACCATCCAGAACGACGTGCTCAAGGAGTTCATGGTTCGG
>JAQGMY010000043.1 GCA_028292105.1 Ramlibacter sp. | reverse complement strand
AGCGCAGTTTCTCAGGCCCTCGCCAGCCGCTGCAGCACGACATCGCGTGGCAGCAGCTCCAGCACCGCATCGAGCGACGGCGTCTGCGCCGTGCCGATCACCAGCACCCGCACCGGCATGGCCAGTTGCGGCATCTTCAGGCCGGTGGCGCGCAGCACTTCCTTGATGCATTCGGAGATGGCCGCCTTCTCCCAGGCGACGCTCTCCAGCATCTTCGCCAGCATCGAGACAGCCGGGCGCACGCCCTCCGTGATGTGCTTCGCCGCTTCGTCCGGGTTCGGCACCACCTCGCCGTAGAAGCGCCCGGCCCAGTCGGCCAGCACCAGCAGCGTGTCGCAGCGGTCCTTGAACAGCCCGCAGATCGCCGGCAGGCGCGCGTCGGAAGCGATGCCGCGCCGCTCCAGGATCTCGGCCACCATCAGCGCCAGGTCCTCGTCGCGGGTGGCCTTCATGTGCTGCGCGTTCACCCAGCGCAGCTTGGCCTCGTCGAACTGCGCCGCGCTCTTGCCCAGGTGGTCGAGGTTGAACCAGTTGATGAACTGCTCGCGGCTGAAGATCTCGTCGTCGCCGTGCGACCAGCCCAGGCGCGCCAGGTAGTTGACGACGCCGTCCGCGAGGTAGCCTTCGTCGCGATAGGCCGTCACCGCCTTGGCGCCATTGCGCTTGCTCATCTTCTCGCCCTGCTCGTTCAGCACGGTGGGCAGGTGCGCGAACACCGGCGGTTCGTAGCGCAGCGCGCGGAAGATGTTGATCTGGCGCGGCGTGTTGTTCACGTGGTCGTCGCCGCGGATCACGTGCGTGATCCGCATGTCGATGTCGTCCACGACGACGCAGAAGTTGTACGTGGGCGTGCCGTCCGGGCGCGCGATCACCAGGTCGTCGAGTTCGGCGTTGCTGATCTCGATGCGGCCCTTGACCTTGTCCTCCCACACCACCGAGCCGCCGACCGGGTTCTTGAAGCGCAGCACCGGCTGCACGCCTTCCGGCGGTGGCGGCAGCGTCTTGCCTTCGTCGGGCCGCCAGGTGCCGTCGTAGCGCGGCTTTTCCTTGTTGGCCATCTGCCGCTCGCGCAAGGCGTCGAGTTCGGCCACGCTCATGTAGCAGGGATACACCAGGCCCTGGTCGCGCATCTGCGCGATCACTTCCCGGTAGCGGTCCATCCGCTGCATCTGGTAGAACGGGCCCTCGTCCGGATCCAGGCCCAGCCAGCGCATCCCTTCCAGGATCACGTCGACCGATTCCTGCGACGAGCGCTCCAGGTCGGTGTCCTCGATGCGCAGGATGAAGGTGCCGCCTTGCGAACGGGCAAAGGCCCACGGATAGAGCGCCGAGCGGATGTTGCCCAGGTGGATGAAGCCCGTGGGCGACGGGGCGAAGCGGGTGCGGACTTTCACAGTTTTCCCAGGCCGCGCTGCAGGTCGGCCTTGATGTCGTCGAGGTGTTCGAGGCCGACGGCCAGGCGGATCAGGCCCTGCCCGATCCCCGCGGCTTGCCGCTGTTCTTCGCTCAGGCGCCCGTGCGAGGTGGTGGCCGAGTGGCTGATGATGGTCTTGGTGTCGCCCAGGTTGGTCGCGATGCTCATGACCTCGGCGCTGTCGATCACCTTGAAGGCGTTCTGGCGCAGTTCCGCCGGATCGCCACCGCGGACGTCGAACGAAACCACGGCGCCGCCCAGGCCCGACTGCTGCTTCATCGCCAGCGCATGCTGCGGATGCGACTCCAGCCCCGGGTAGTACACCCGCGTGACCGCGGGATGCTGCTCGAGGAAGTTCGCCACGGCCAGCGCGTGGGCGCACTGCGCCTGCATGCGGATGCCCAGCGTCTCCAGTCCCTTGAGCACGACCCACGCATTGAACGGCGCCAGGGTCATGCCGGCGGTGCGCACGATGGGCGCGAACACGTCCTGGATCATCCTGGCTGGTCCACAGATCGCGCCGGCCATCACGCGGCCCTGGCCGTCGAGGTACTTGGTGCCCGAGTGGATGACCAGGTCGGCGCCCAGTTCCACCGGCCGCTGCAGCGCCGGCGTGCAGAAGCAGTTGTCGACGGCAAGCATGGCGCCGGCGGAATGCGCCACCTCGGCCAGCGCCCGGATGTCGCACACGTCGGTCAGCGGATTGGTCGGCGTCTCGGCGAACAGCAGCCTGGTGTTGGGCTTGACTGCGGCCTTCCACTCCTTCAGGTCGGTCTGCGACACGAAGGTGGACTCCACGCCGAACTTGCCGAACTCCTTGGCGAACAGGTTCAGCGTGGAGCCGAACACCGAGCGCGAGCAGATCACGTGGTCCCCCGCCTTCAGCAAGCCCATGCCGAGCAACAGGATCGCGGCCATGCCGGTGCTGGTGCCGATCGCGGCCTCGGTGCCTTCCATTGCCGCCAGCCGCAGCTCGAAGCTGGTGACGGTGGGGTTGGACGTGCGGCCGTAGGTATAGCCTTCCTGCGGATTGGCGAAGCGGTGCGCCGAGGTCTCGGCGTCGGTCTGCACGAAGCCGCTGGTGAGGTAGAGCGCCTCGGAGTTCTCGCCCCACTGGCTGGCGGGCAAGGCCATGCGCACGGCGAGCGTGTCGCGGTGCAGGCCTTCGGGTAGTTTCTTCTTCTGGTTCAAGTCTTACGCTTCCTGCGCGTTGGGGATGGCGAGGCGCGATGTGTCCGGGCGGGTGCTCTCTTCCAGCACGTCTTCCTGGCCGATGCGCGCCTCGTTGATGCGGGCGATGTCTTCCGGGTTGATGTCACCGGTGACGTAGACGCCGTCGAAGCACGAAGCGTCGAAGCCGTTCAGCTGCGGGTTGAGCGAGCCGATCGCCTTCTTCATCCCGTCCACGTCCTGGTAGATCAAGGCGTCGCACCCGATGATCTCGCGAATTTCCTCGACCGTGCGGCCGTGCGCCACCAGTTCCTGCGGCGTCGGCATGTCGATGCCGTACACGTTGGGAAAGCGCACCGGCGGCGCCGCGCTGGCCATGTAGACCTTGCGGGCGCCGGCGTCGCGCGCCATCTGCACGATCTCGCGGCTGGTGGTGCCGCGCACGATCGAGTCGTCCACCAGCAGCACGTTGCGGCCCTTGAACTCGCTCTGGATCACGTTGAGCTTCTGCCGCACGCTCTTCTTGCGCACCGCATGCCCCGGCATGATGAAGGTCCGGCCAACGTAGCGGTTCTTGACGAAGCCTTCCCGGTAGGGGATGCCCAGCAGCTGCGCCAGCTGCATGGCGCTGGGACGGCTGGATTCCGGGATCGGGATCACCACGTCGATCTCGTTGGGCGGCACGGTGGAGATCACGCGCTTGGCCAGCGACTCGCCCAGGTTCAGGCGCGCCTGGTAGACCGAGATGCCATCCAGCACCGAGTCCGGCCGCGCCAGGTAGACGAATTCGAAGATGCAGGGCGACAGCTTCGGGTTGACGGCGCATTGCTGCGCGTGGACCTTGCCCTTGAGGTCGACGAACACGCATTCGCCCGCCCCGACGTTGCGGTCGAAGGTCTGGCCGGTGCCTTCCAGGGTGACCGATTCGCTGGCGATCATCACGGTGCCGTCGGCGCCGTGGCCCATGGCCAGCGGGCGGATGCCGTAAGGGTCGCGAAACGCCACCAGCCCGTGCCCGGCGATGAGCGCCACCACGGCATAGGAGCCGCGCAGGCGCTTGTGCACGTTGGCGACGGCCGAGAAAACGTCCTGGGGCGTCAGCGCGATGCCGCGCGTGGTGCGCTCGAGCTCATGCGCGAACACGTTGACGAGCACTTCGGTGTCGCTCTCGGTATTGATGTGTCGGTGATCGGTGGAGAACAGTTCCGCCTTCAGCGCCTGCGCGTTGGTCAGGTTGCCGTTGTGCGCCAGCACGATGCCGAAGGGCGCGTTCACGTAGAACGGCTGCGCCTCTTCCTCGTTGGCGGCGTTGCCGGCGGTGGGGTAGCGCACCTGGCCCAGGCCGCTGTTGCCCGGCAATGCGCGCATGTTCCGCGTGCGGAACACGTCGCGCACCATGCCCTTGGCCTTGTGCATGTAGACCTTGCGGCCCTGCAGCGTGACGATGCCTGCGGCGTCCTGTCCGCGGTGCTGCAGCAGCAGCAAGCCGTCGTAGATCAGCTGGTTGACGGGCCCTTGACTCACGACCCCGACGATTCCGCACATAGTCCAATTCCCTTCAGGTCGGCAGGAAGGCGCTGAATTGTTCAGGCACCACCGGCTTCAATCCACGCAAGGCCGCCGTCGCCACGCCGGCCGTCACCGATTCGTTCCACCAGCCGCCGTCGCGCAGCCCGGTCAGGTGTACCACGACGGCGAGCGCCAGCACCGCGACCGCTCCGCGCAGCAGCCCGAACAGCCCGCCCAGGGCGCGGTCCACAGGCCGCAGGCCGATCGCCTCGACCAGCTTCTTGAGCAGCCAGGCCAGCAGCGACCCGGCGATCAGCGTTGCGATGAACACCGCCGCGAAGCCGGCGGCGTAGCGCAGCGGCTCGTGCTGCACGAATCCTTGTCGCCCCAGCCAGTCGCCCACGTACGGCGCCAGCCACTGGGCCGCCAGGAAGGCCGCTATCCAGTTCAGCACCGACAGCACCTCGTAGACCAGCCCGCGCCACAAGCCCAGCAGCACCGACAGCGCCAGCGCCGCAACGACCACCCAGTCGAGCGTGGCCAAGGCTACAACGTGAGGACGGCGGCGGGCAAATCCAGCCCCTTGATCTTCTGGGCTGCCTTGTCCGCCTCGGCCCGCGACGCGAACGGACCGGCACGCACGCGAATGCGCGTGCCGTCACGGGTTTCGGCCACGTTGGTGTAGTTCTTCAGTCCGGCGCGCTCCAGCTTCTGCTGGGCCAGCCGGGCCTTCTCTTTTTCGGCGAACGCGCCGACCTGCACCACGAAGCGGGCGCCGCCGGCGTCCGCCGTGCCGACCGAGCTGCCTTCGAGCAGCGCGCGCGCCTTGGACGCTTCGTCCGCGGTGAGCGTCTTCTGTTCGGGTCTGGCTTCGGTCTTCGGTTCCGGCTTTTTCTCGGCCGGTGGGCTCTTCGCGACCTTTTCCGCGGGCGCCGGCTTGGGCGGTGGTCTTTCCACTGCCGCAGCGGCTTCGGCCTTGCTCTCCGTGATCACCGAAGCGGCCGGCGCCGGCGCCTTGGCCGCCGGGGCCGCGGCTTGCGACGGCAAGGGCAGCGGCTTGACCTTGTTGCGGTCGGGGATCTCGATCGGGATGTCGACGGACACCGGCCGGGGCTGGGTGTCGAAGAGGATGGGAAAGCCGATCACGCCCGCCAGCACCAGCACCACCGCGCCGATCAGGCGGTGCCGGGCGCGCCGGCGCATGGCTTCGATGCTTTCGGCGGGGGAAGGCGGGGCTTTCGGCTCGTCGACCTTTTTGCGCAACTTGAACAAGGCCATGGATGGGGGGTCAGCCGAGGTGGGGAGCGGTGAGCCGGGGCACACCGTGCTGCAGGACGCCGCCCACCGTATAGAAGGATCCGAACACGAGAATTCTATCAGTCGACTCTGCCGTGGCCACCGCGGCCCGCAGCGCGTCCTCCGGACTGGCGTGGATGCTTGCCGGCACGTCACGGCGGCCCGGCAGCGCCTGCCAGGTGGCCAGCAGCGACTGCGCGGATGCAGCCCGCGGCGTCGGCAGGTCGGTGAAGTACCAGCGGTCGGCCAGCGGCCCCATCCTGGCCAGCATGGCCGCCAGGTCCTTGTCGAACATGGCGCCGAACACCGCATGCGTGGTCGGGAAGTAACCCATCGCGTCCAGGTTCGCCACCAGCGTCGCCATGGCGTGGGGGTTGTGCGCGACGTCGAGGACCAGCGTCGGCTGCCCCGGAACGATCTGGAAGCGGCCCGGCAATTCCACCATCGCCAGCCCGTTGCGGATGGCCTGCGCCGGGACCGGCAGGCGCTGCCGCAGCGCTTCGAAGGCCGCCAGCACACCCGAGGCATTCAGTAACTGGTTGGCACCGCGCAACGCCGGGTAGGCCAGGCCGGCATAGCGGCGGCCGCGCCCGGCCCAGTTCCATTGCTGCTTGTCACCGGAGAAGTTGAAGTCGCGGCCCAGCAACCAGAGGTCCGCCCCGATCGCCTCCGCATGCGCGAGCACGCTGGCCGGCGGCACCGGGTCGCTGACGATCGCCGGCTTGCCGGCGCGCAGGATCCCGGCCTTCTCGCGGCCTATGCTCTCGCGGTCGGGCCCGAGGTATTCGACGTGGTCGATGTCCACGCTGGTGATGATCGCGCAGTCGGCATCCACCACGTTCACCGCATCCAGCCGCCCACCCAGGCCGACCTCCAGGATCACCAGGTCGAGGGCGGTGTTGGCCAGCAGGCTCAGGATGGCCAGCGTGGTGAATTCGAAATACGTCAGCGTCTCGCCCTGGCGCGCGGCTTCGACGCGTTCGAAGTGCGGCACCAGCGCCTCGGGCTTGACGATGTCGCCGCCGATGCGGCAGCGCTCCTCGAAGTGCACCAGGTGCGGTGACGTATAGAGACCGGTGCGCCAGCCCGCCTGCAGCGCGATCGCTTCCAGCATCGCGCAGGTGGAGCCTTTGCCGTTGGTGCCCGCCACCGTGACCACCGCGCCCTCGAAGCGCAGGCCCAGCCGCCGGGCGACCGCGCGCACGCGCTCCAGCCCCATGTCGATGGTCTTGGGGTGCAGCCGCTCGCAGTGCGCGAGCCACTCGCTCAGTTCTTTCATGCCCCCATTGTCCAGCGTGCGTGCTCGTCCGGAAAAAAAGTGCCGCAATCACCGCATGGCCGAGGAGCGTTTATCTATGCTGCGGCCAAAGCAAGTCCTCATGGGTGGCACCAGGTGTTGTCGCAAGCCGTCGTCGACTTTCCGCAGCAGGAGCGCGCAGACCTCTATGCGCTGGTCGCCGCCTTGTGGCTGGCGCCCGATGCAGCACTGGTGCAGGCGCTCGCCAGCAGCGCCGAAGGCAGCGGGGCCGCCGACCAGGACCCGCTGGCGCAAAGCTGGCTGGCCCTGGCCGATGCCGCCCGCCGGTGCGGCGCCACGGCCTTGACGGAACACGACGCACTCTTTTGCGCCGTCGGCACGCCCCGCATCAATCCGTACCAGTGCTTCTACGTCGCTGGCTGGCTGATGGACAAGCCGCTCGCGCTGCTGCGGCAGGACCTGGAGCGGCTCGGGCTGGCGCGCGTCGCCGGCGCCACCGAACTCGAAGACCACCTGGGCGCGCTGTGCGAGACCATGCACGTGCTCATCCTGCGGCAGGCAAGCCCGCAGACCCAGCGGGACTTTTTCGGCCGCCATCTCGCCGGCTGGACGACGCGCTGCCTGGACGACATCGCCACCGCGCCCGAAGCGGATTTCTTCCGCGCCCTGGCCGCCTTCACGCAAGCCTTCCTGGCCCTCGAAGCCGAAGCCCTGGCCGTCGAGGCGCCGCCGGATTCCGACTTCGCCCTGCCCCGCACCGCAGCCCGCCATGCCGATACCACCACTTCCTGAACCTTCCCGTCGCCGCCTCCTGGGCCGCGCTTCGCAGACGGCCGCCGCAGCCGCCGCCGTGACCCTGATCGGCCCGACCGCCGCGATCGCCGCGCCGCCGCTGGCGGAGCCGATCGCGTCCGGACCGGCCCTGCCCAAGGGCTACCACGAGACCGAGCACACCCGCAGGTACTACCGCCTGGCGCGGTACTAGCGAGCCAGGCATGCCTTTGCTCACCCGTAAATCCACGACCGGCGCGGCCCCGGTGCAACGCCGCAGCCTGCCCCGCCCAGCCATCGCGCCGGTGGTCAACCGCCGCGGGTTCCTGCAGGCCGGCGGCATCACGGCCGGCCTGGCCGCCCTGCTGCGTGAACGCCCGCCGCAGGTGATAGCGCAGGCGCAGGCCCAGGTGACCACCGCTCCCGGCCCGGCGCCGGTCGAAGTCAAGCACACCGTGTGCAGCCATTGCTCGGTGGGGTGTTCGGTCGAAGCCGTGGTGCAGAACGGCGTCTGGATCCGCCAGGACACCGCCTTCGACTCGCCCATCAACATGGGCGCGCACTGCGCCAAGGGCGCTTCGGTGCGCGAGCACGGCCACGGCGAACACCGGCTGCGCTATCCGATGAAGCTGGTGAACGGCAAGTACCAGCGCATCACCTGGGACCAGGCGATCGCCGAAGTGGGCGACAAGCTGCTGCAGCTGCGCCAGCAGAGCGGTCCCGACTCGGTGTACTGGATCGGTTCGAGCAAGCACAACAACGAGCAGTCCTACCTGCTGCGCAAGTTCGTGTCGATGTTCGGCTCCAACAACTGCGACCACCAGGCGCGCATCTGCCACTCGACCACCGTCGCCGGCGTCGCGCAGACCTTCGGCTACGGCGCGATGACGAACTCGTTCAACGACCTGCACCACAGCAAGGCCGTGATGTTCATCGGCTCCAACCCGGCCGAGGCGCACCCGATCTCGATGCTGCACTTCCTGCATGCCAAGGAGCTCGGCGCCAAGATGATCGTGATCGATCCACGCTTCACCCGCACCGCGCGCTTCGCCCACCACTACGTGCGCATCCGTCCGGGCACCGACATCGCGCTGGTGTGGGGCATCCTGTGGCACATCTTCCGCAACGGCTGGGAAGACAGGAAGTACATCGCCGAGCGCACCTGGGGCATGGACGACGTGCGCAAGGAAGTGGAGCAGTGGGATCCGCGCCGCGTGACCGACGTCACCGGCGTGCCGGAGACCACCGTGCATCGCGCCGCCGAGATGCTGGCATTGAACAAGCCTTCGTCGGTGGTCTGGTGCATGGGCATCACGCAGCACCACGTCGGCACGGCCAACGTGCGGGCGCTGTGCGTGCTGCAACTGGTGCTCGGCAACATCGGCATCGCCGGCGGCGGCGCCAACATCTACCGCGGCCACGACAACGTCCAGGGCGCGACCGACGTCGGCCCCAATCCGGACTCGCTGCCCGGCTACTACGGCATCGCCGAAGGGGCGTGGAAGCACTTCTGCAACGCCTGGGGCGTGGACTACAACTGGCTGCTCGGGCGCTTCGGCTCCAAGGCGCTGATGGAAAAGCCCGGCACCACCGTGTCGCGCTGGTTCGACGCGGTGCTGGAGGAAAAGCAGCACATCGACCAGCCAGGGGCGGTGCGCGCCTGCGTGTTCTGGGGCCATGCGCCCAACAGCATCACCCGCATGCCCGACGAGAAGGCGGCGATGCAGAAGCTCGACCTGCTGGTGGTGATCGATCCCTACCCCACCATGACGGCGGCGATGCACGGCCGCAAGGACGGCGTGTACCTGTTGCCGTCGACCACGCAGTTCGAGACCCAGGGCTCCGTGACGGCGTCGAACCGCAGCATCCAGTGGCGCGAGCGGGTGATCCAGCCGCTGTTCGAGTGCAAGACGGACCACGAGATCATGTACCGCTTCGCGCGGAAGTTCGGCTTTCACCAGGAGCTGTGCAAGAACATCGCGGTGGTGCGCGACGAACCCGTGATCGAGGACATCCTGCGCGAGATCAACCGGTCGTGCTGGACCATCGGCTACACCGGCTGCTCGCCCGAGCGCCTGAAGCTGCACATGCAGAACAAGAAGGACTTCAACCCGACGACGCTGCGGGCCGACGAGGGTCCGTGCAAGGGCGACTACTACGGCCTGCCCTGGCCGTGCTGGGGCACGCCCGAGATGAAGCACCCGGGCACGCCGGTGCTGTACGACATCTCGCGCCACGTGATGGACGGCGGCATGCCGTTTCGCGCCAACTGGGGCGTCGAATACAAGGGCAGCAGCCTGCTGGCGCCGGACGGCTCCGCGACGAAGAACAGCGAGATCGACACGGGCTACCCCGAGTTCGACCACGTGCTGCTGAAAAAGCTGGGCTGGTGGAGCGAGCTGAGCCCGCAGGAGCAGGCGTTGGCGGAAGGCAAGAACTGGAAGACGGATCCTTCCGGCGGGATCATCCGCGTGACGATGGCGCACGGTTGCGCGGTGTACGGCAATGCCCGCGCGCGCGCCAGCGTCTGGAACTTCCCCGACCCGGTGCCGCTGCACCGCGAGCCGCTGATGACCCCGCGGCGGGACCTGGTGGCGAAGTACCCGACCTTCGACGACAAGAAGGCGTTCTGGCGCCTGCCGACGCTCTTCAGGTCGGTGCAGGCCGTCGACTTCGCCAAGGACTTCCCGATCATCATGACCTCGGGCCGGCTGGTGGAATACGAAGGCGGCGGCGACGAGACGCGTTCCAACCCATGGCTGGCGGAGCTGCAGCAGACCATGTTCGTCGAGGTCAATCCGCACGATGCGGCGCAGCTCGGCGCGCGCACCGGGCAGTTCGTCTGGGTGGAAACGCCGACCGGCGCGCGAATGAAGATCACCGCCTTTGTCACGCCACGGGTGCCGGCCGGCCTGGTCTGGATGCCGTACCACTTCGGCGGATGGTGGATGGGCGAGGACCAGCGCGCCAACTACCCGGCCGGCGCGGCGCCCATCGTGCTGGGCGAGGCGGTCAACACGGGCTGGACCTACGGCTACGACGTGGTCACGATGATGCAGGAAACCAAGGTCTCGCTATGCCGGCTGGCATTGGCGTGAGGCCTGGTTGAAGGACCAGGAAAGAGAGGGAACAAGCATGGCAACCCGGATGAAATTCCTGTGCGACACCGAGCGCTGCATCGACTGCAACGGCTGCGTGACCGCCTGCAAGAACGAGAACGAAGTCCCGTGGGGCATGCACCGCCGCCGGGTCGTCACCATCAACGACGGCCAGCCGGGAGAAGCCTATATCTCGGTCGCCTGCATGCACTGCACCGACGCGCCATGCATGGCGGTATGCCCGGTCGACTGCTTCTACCATACCGAGGACGGCATCGTGCTGCACTCGAAGGACCAGTGCATCGGCTGCGGCTACTGCTATTACGCCTGCCCGTTCGGCGCGCCGCAATTCCCCAACCCGGGCGCCTTCAACCATCGAGGCAAGATGGACAAGTGCACGTTCTGCGCCGGCGGGCCGGAGCCGGACAATTCGGAAGCGGAGTTCCGCAAGTACGGGCGCAACCGCATCGCCGAGGGCAAGCTGCCGGTCTGCGCGGAACAGTGCGGCACCAAGGCGCTGCTGGGCGGCGATGCGAATATCCTGGACGACATCTACAAGCAGCGTGTCGCCACCCGCGGCTACGGCCCTGAACTGTGGGGATGGGACATCGCCTACGAAACGAAGCGCAATGGCGGCAAGGTGCAGAACCAGGGCAATGCGCCGCGCACCAACCAGGTGCCGAACGATTACCAGAACAACCCGAGGAAGCATTCGACATGAACAGCGCGCGGACCATGCTCATGACCCTGATGGCGCTGTCGCTGACGGCCTGCCTCGAAGTGGAACAGCATCCGCCATGGGTGCACGGGTATTACGACGGCAAGGCCGACAACCTGCCCTCGCAGCGCCATTACCACGGCGACCGGCTGGCGTGGAATGCGGCCATCGACAATCGTAATCGGCACCAGAACGAATACAACCGTATGCCCTGACCGGCGCCCCGACACCAGGAGAATGCGATGCATGCAAATCCCATTTGGCAGCACTGGCGCGCCGCATTCCTGCTGTGCCTGCTCCTGCCCTTGTGCATGGCAAGCCAGGCCGCGGTGCCGCATGACAAGGCGGTGCCGGCCTATGCCGAGGAGCAGACCATCCTGCAGTTCGAGAAGGACACGCCGGAGCCCGGCCTCGGCTCGACCGACTCGGGCCGCCGTCATATCGACCGCCATTACGTGAAGCCGTTCGGGCTGCAGCCGGAGATGGACGTGCTGCTGCAGCGCGGCGGCAACACTTGGCGCACGCTGCGCAACGGCCCCATCGCCACCATTGCCGGCGCCATCCTGCTGGTGGTGCCGCTGCTGATCTTCGGCTTCTACCGCGCGGTGGGCCCGGCGCGGCTGGACCGCCCGGAAACCGGGCGCAAGCTACAGCGCTTCTCGTCCTGGGACCGGCTTGTGCACTGGGCCACGGCCTTCAGCTTCCTGGCGCTGGCGCTGACGGGGCTGATCATCATGTATGGCAAGCAGTTGCTGCTGCCGCTGATGGGGCATGACGTTTTTTCGTGGCTGGCGCTCATCTCCAAGTATGTGCACAACTTCGTCGGCCCGCTGTTCATCGCCTGCTCGGTGCTGATGTTCTTCACCTTCCTGCGCGAGAACCTGTTCCGGCGCTGGGACTGGAACTGGATCAGGAAAGGCGGCGGGCTGGTGAGCCACAAGCATGTGCCGGCCGGCTATTTCAATGCCGGCGAGAAGGTGTGGTTCTGGGGCGGCGTCGCTTTCCTGGGCATCATCGTTTCCGTCTCCGGACTGGTGCTGGACTTCGTCAATTTCCGCCAGACGCGCTACGTGCTGCAGTGGGCGCATTACCTGCACGTGACAGGCGCGGTCATCTACATGGCTGCCACCATGGGCCATATCTTCATCGGCACCTGGGGCACGCCGGGCGCCTACCAGGCAATGCGACATGGCACCGTGGACGAAGCATGGGCCGAGGCGCATCATGCGCTGTGGTACGAAGACGTCAAGGCCGGCCGCGTGACGGCGCCGCGCGCGCGCCACGACGCCGCCGCCGTGGCGCCGCCGGTCCAGCCTCAAAGGGGGAACGATTATGCGTAGGCACCAGGCCCTGCTCTGCGGCAGCTGCGCCCTTGCCGTTTTCCTGCTGACGGGCGGCTGCACCGAACAGCATGGCAATGCGCCCGCCGCCGTGCTGCAGACAAAATTCCCGGGCCAGCTTGCGGCCGGCGGCATGGGCAGCGGCGAGACCATGCAGCGCTCCGGCGACACGGCCATCAAGAGCTCGATGCCGAGCGGCACGCCGGGCATACCGGAGGGGGCTGGAGGCACCACCAGCGGACCGGGCATGGGCGGCACGACGCCGAACGCAGCGGTCGCGGGCCAGGCGCCAGAAGGCAAGATGCAGGGCGAAGTGCCAGTGGGTGGCGACCCGGCGCGCGCGGCTGCAGCCAATGCGCCCGCCACCCGGCCGCCGGGTGAAAGCGCGGCCGCCAACCCGGCCACTGCGGCGCCTGCGCAAACGGACGCGCAGCGCAAGGCAGCGCAGGCGCAGAAGGAAAAAGAGGAACTGGCGGCGTCGATGGACGACGTGGCGCGCCGCTGGCGCGCCGAAGCGGCGAAGAACAGCTGGCCGACCCATCCGCCGACCCCGGTTGTGGCGGTGGCCGGCATCGCCGCGTCGAATGCGCAAGAGCACACCCGCAGCGCCACGCCGCCGCCGGTACGCAGTGAGAAGCAGGGCGACGCCGCTCTCAGCGAGGACGTGAAGAAGCCGAAGGAGCCCGGCGCAAAGTGATACCGGAGATTCCGCAATGCTGATGGCAAAGCTGCCGATCGCGGTGCTGATGAAGCGGCGCCCCATAGTGAGCCGGTGGAGCGAGCCGGGCTGGA
>JAQGMY010000421.1 GCA_028292105.1 Ramlibacter sp. | reverse complement strand
GTTTCGCGATCGCGAATTTCGCCCATCAGGATCACGTCGGGCGCCTGCCGGAGCGTGTTCTTCAGCGCGGCTTCCCAGCTGTCGGTGTCCAGGCCCACTTCGCGCTGCGTCACCACGCAGTTCTTGTGCGGATGCACGAACTCCACCGGGTCTTCGATGGTGATGATGTGGCCGTAGCTCATCGTGTTGCGCCAGTCGACCATCGCGGCGAGCGTGGTCGACTTGCCCGAGCCGGTGGCGCCCACCAGGATGGTGAGGCCGCGCTTGGACATCACCACTTCCTTGAGCACCTGCGGCACGCCCAGGCCGTCGATCGTGGGCAGGATCTGCGGGATCACCCGCAGCACCATCCCGACCTTGGCCTGCTGCACGAACGCATTCACGCGGAAGCGGCCGATGCCCGGGGGCGAGATGGCGAAGTTGCACTCCTTGGTGCGCTCGAACTCCGCCGCCTGCTTGTCGTTCATGATCGAACGGGCCAGCGCCAGCGTGTGCGAGCCGTTCAAGGGCTGCGGCGAGACCTTGGTGACCTTGCCGTCCACCTTGATCGCGGGCGGGAAGTCGGCCGTGATGAAGAGGTCGGAGCCATTGCGCCCCACCATCAGCTTCAGCAGGTCGTTGATGAACTTTGTTGCCTGGTCGCGTTCCATGATGATTCCTTGACTTTGAAACCGCCGGAGCGATTCCTTCGCATCTTCAGCCGGGGAAGTTCTCGGGGATCTTCGCCTTGCCACGGGCTTCGGCCGGACTGATCATGTTGCGCTTCACCAGCTCGCTCAGGTTCTGGTCCAGTGTCTGCATGCCGACGCCGCTGCCGGTCTGGATGGCGGAGTACATCTGCGCGATCTTGGCTTCGCGGATCAGGTTGCGGATCGCGGAGGTGCCCAGCATGATCTCGTGCGCCGCCACCCGGCCGCTGCCGTCCTTGGTCTTGCACAGGGTCTGCGAGATCACTGCCTGCAGCGACTCCGACAACATGGCGCGGACCATTTCCTTTTCTTCCGCCGGGAACACGTCGATGATCCGGTCGATCGTCTTGGCCGCGCTGGAGGTGTGCAGGGTGCCGAACACCAGGTGGCCCGTTTCCGCCGCGGTCATCGCCAGGCGGATGGTTTCCAGGTCGCGCATTTCGCCGACCAGGATGCAGTCCGGGTCTTCGCGCAGCGCCGACCTCAGGGCCGCCGAGAACGACAGCGTCATCGGCCCGACCTCGCGCTGGTTCACCAGGCACTTCTTCGATTCGTGGACGAATTCGATCGGGTCTTCGACCGTGAGGATGTGGCCGTACTCGGTTTCGTTCAGGTGGTTCACCATGGCCGCCAGCGTGGTGGACTTGCCGGAACCGGTGGGGCCGGTGACCAGCACCATGCCGCGCGGCTTGAGGGCCAGGTCGCCGAAGATCTTGGGCGCGTTCAGCTGCTCGAGCGAGAGGATCTTGGAAGGGATGGTCCGGAACACGGCGCCGGCGCCGCGGTTCTGGTTGAACGCGTTGACCCGGAAGCGCGCCAGGCCTTCGATCTCGAAGGAGAAGTCGACCTCGAGGAATTCCTCGTAGTTCTTGCGCTGGGTGTCGTTCATGATGTCGTACACCATGGCATGCACCTGCTTGTGGTCCATGGGGTCGACGTTGATCCGCCGCACGTCGCCGTGCACCCGGATCATCGGGGGCAGGCCTGCGGAAAGGTGCAGGTCCGAAGCCTTGTTCTTGACGCTGAACGCCAGCAGCTGGGTAATATCCACGATCCCTCTTCCTTGTGTCCGCACCAGCAGCCCCGGCCGCCAGATGGCTGATCCATTATGACGACGATTGCTGCCAACCTCCAGACCGTGCGTGACCGCATTCGCGCCGCGTGCGCGGCTGCGGGACGCGACGTGAACGAAGTCACGTTGCTTGCCGTTTCGAAGACCTTCGGCCCCGATGCGGTGCGCGAAGCGTTCACGGCCGGCGCAACAGCATTCGGTGAGAACTACATCCAGGAAGCGATCGAGAAGCAGGCGCTGCTGGCGGACCTGCCGCTCGAATGGCATTGCGTAGGGCCGATCCAGAGCAACAAGACGCGCCTGGTCGCCGCGCACTTCGCCTGGGCGCACACCGTCGACCGGCTGAAGGTCGCGCAGCGGCTGTCCGAGCAAAGACCCGCGGACCTGCCGCCGCTGCAGGTCTGCGTGCAGGTCAACATCGACGGCGGGCCGGGCAAGTCCGGCGTCGCGCCGGGCGAAGCACTCGGGCTGGCGCGCGAGCTGCAGCGGCTGCCGGGCCTGCGCCTGCGCGGCCTGATGACCATCCCCGAGCCGGCGGACGGCTTCGCCGCGCAGCTGGCGGTGCACCGTCGCGCCCAGGCCTTGTTCCAGGAATTGCGGCAGGCGGGGCTGCCGCTGGACACCCTGTCGATGGGAATGACGGGCGACCTGGAAGCCGCCATCCACGCCGGCAGCACGCTGGTGCGGGTGGGGACGGCGATCTTCGGGGGCCGGCCTTCGAGAAGCATGGATGCCGGACCAGGTCCAGGATGACATCCCTCCGGGCGGGTCAGGCAGTCACTTCTTCGGCGCGGCGATCGGCTTGATGCTGCCGCAGTCGGCGCCCAGCCACTTGCCCGTGCCGTCCATCACCATCGTCTCCGGCTTGCCCTGCACGAGCGTCTTGATGGTCATGTGGCTGGTGTAGCTGTCGCCCGTGAAAGTGAAGTCGCCTTCGCCGCTGGAGGGTGGGTTGGTGCAGCTGAATGCGATCTTCATCGTGTTGCCGCTGCGCTGGTTCTTCGTGGTCGTGCAGCCGTCGCGCGTCGGCACTTCGTTGCGGTCGGCCATCTCCCTGGTCATGCACATCTTCACGGCCATGCCGCCGCCCGCGCCCGGCGCCATCGGCACGCCGCGCTGCGCCATCATGGCCTGCATCTGCTTGCGCTGGTCGGCCGGCATCTGCGCCATCTGCTTTTGCATCTCGGCCATCGCCTGGTCCATCTGGCCACCGCTCATCTTGTTGTTGATTTCCCACAGGCCAGGCTTCATGGTCTGGGCGACGGCGGGCAAGGCAGCCGCGGCGAAGGCCGTGACGGCGACGAACTGGCGGATGCGCATGGGAGTCTCCTCGGGTGGGACGATTCTGCCGCTGGCGGGCTTCCCTGCACAGGGGGATGGTGCGCAGCGGAGCTGCACACCCTACCGGCCGGCGGCGTAGGGTCTGCAGCTCCGCTGCGCACCATCCCCTATGGCGCCCGCAGCAGGTCTGTCGGCAAAGTGAACGAACTTTCGCGAACAACCCGGCACCCAAGCAAGGAACATGTGGACCATGCAGGAAAACAATGCCATGACCGCCGCCCACCAACGGCTGCCCTCGCCCTACGGACGGCCGGAAGCGGCGGTGGTCGCCGACCGCCTGCAGACGCTGCAGGGCGCGCTCGACTGGGCCGCCGCCGCGGCGGTCGCCTCGCCCTGGGTGCAGGCGGTGCGGCGCAATCCGCCGCCGTTCTGGGCCATGGAAAGCCTGCTCCAGGAGTACCCGATCTCCAGCGCCGAAGGGCTGGCGCTGATGCGCCTGGCCGAAGCGCTGCTGCGCGTGCCCGACGCCGAGACGGCAATCGCGTTGACGGCCGACCAGCTGTCGCGCGCCGACTTCGAAGGTTCGCCCGACAGCGCACTGGCGCGGCTGTCGCACAGTGCCATTTCGCTGTCCAAGCGCTTGCTGCCGGGTGACGGTCACCAGCCGGAGCCGGGATTGTTCGCCCGGGTCGGCGCGCGCACGGTGGTCGCGGCCACCCTGCGCGCCGTGCAGTTGCTGGGACGCCAGTTCGTGCTGGGACAGACCATCCAGGAGGCGATGCAGGAAGCCGATGGCGCCCGTCGGCGGCAGGCGCAACTGCGTTTCTCGTACGACATGCTGGGCGAAGGCGCACGCACGGCCGCAGACGCCGCGCGCTACCTGGCGCACTACGAAGCCGCCATTCGCGCGATCGCGACGCGGGCCGAAGGCGGGCAGCCCGTGGAGCACAACGACGGCATCTCCATCAAGCTCAGTGCGCTGCATCCGCGCTACGAAGCCTTGCAGCACGAGCGCGTGATGGCGGAACTGGTGCCGCGCGTGGCCGGCCTGTGCCGTCTCGCCGCGCACGCCAACATCAACCTCACCATCGATGCCGAAGAGGTCGATCGGCTGGAACTGTCGCTGGACGTCTTCGAGGCGCTCGCGGCCCAGGTGGCCCGGGAGCATCCGGGCTGGCAAGGCCTGGGCCTGGCGCTGCAGGCCTACCAGACGCGCGCGCTGGAACTGGTCGCGCACGTGGCGGAGATCGCGCGCAAGCACGGCATCCGCCTGATGTGCCGCCTGGTGAAAGGCGCGTACTGGGACGCAGAGGTCAAGCGCGCGCAGGAACTGGGGCTGCCGAACTACCCGGTCTTCACCCACAAGCACCACACCGACATCTCCTACCTGGCGTGCGCGCGCGCGCTGCTGGCCGCTCAGGACGTGATCTATCCGCAGTTCGCGACGCACAACGCGGGGACGATCGCGGCGATCGTCCAGATGGCGGGGCGCACCGGTGCGAAGTTCGAGCTGCAAAGACTGCACGGCATGGGCGAAGGGATCTATCGCGAGGTGCTGCGTCATCCTTCGATCGCCTGCCGCATCTACGCGCCCGTGGGCCAGCACCGTGACCTGCTCGCCTACCTGGTGCGGCGGCTGTTGGAGAACGGCGCCAACTCCTCCTTCTTGCACCAGCTCGCCGACGAATCGGTCGGCATGGACGACCTGCTGGAGTCGCCGCTGCACCTGGCGCCGCACGGGTCCTTGCCGTTGCCGATGGAGCTCTACGGACCCACCCGGCGCAACAGCATGGGCCTCGACCTGGCGGTGCAGCAAATGCGGGCGCCGCTGGAGCAGGCACTGGCGAACACCGAGGTGCCGCAAGTGCCCTTGGCCGATCCGGCCACCGTCGAAGAAGCCGTCACGCGCTCGCTTGCCGCCGGTGTCGACTGGTCACGGTCCCGCGTCGAACACCGGGCCGCCATCCTGCGCAGCGCGGGGGATGCGATGGAAATGCAGCTTCCGCGGCTGTGCGCGGTGCTCGTCAAGGAAGGCTTCAAGACCTGGGGCGACGCCGTGGCGGAAGTGCGGGAGGCGGTCGACTTCCTGCGCTACTACGCGGCGCAGGCCGAAAGCGAGCTGCAGCCTGTGACGCTGCCCGGCCCCACCGGCGAAAGCAACGTGCTGCGCCTCACCGGCCGCGGCGCCTGGGTTTGCATCAGCCCGTGGAACTTCCCGCTGGCCATCTTCACCGGCCAGGTGGCCGCCGCCCTGGTGACCGGCAACACGGTGCTGGCCAAACCGGCGGAGCAGACCCCCGGCAGCGCCGCAGCAGCGGTGCGCCTCCTGCACGTGGCGGGCGTGCCGCCCGATGTGCTGCAGTTGCTGCACGGGCCGGGCGAGACCGTCGGCGCTGCGCTGGTCGCCGAGCCGCGCGTGGCCGGCGTGGTGTTCACCGGCTCGACGCAGGTGGCGAAGATCATCAACCGCGCGCTGGCGGCGAAGGACGGCGCCATCGTTCCGCTGATCGCCGAGACCGGCGGCATCAATGCCATGCTGGTGGACTCCACCGCCTTGCCCGAGCAGGTGGCGGACGCGGTGGTGCAAAGCGCCTTCCGCTCCGCCGGCCAGCGCTGCTCGGCGCTGCGCCTGCTGTGCGTGCACGAGGCGATCGCCGACGGCGTGATCGAGATGATCCAGGGCGCGGCGCGCGAGCTGGTGGCCGGCGACCCGGCCGACTGGCGCACCGATGTCGGACCCGTGATCGACTCCGAAGCCTTCGACAACCTGCAGCGACAACTGCGCCGGCTGCACCAGACGGCAAAACCGCTGCTGCCGGCCATGGTGCCGGATCCACGTAGCCGGCTCATCGCGCCCCAGGCCTTCGAGCTGGCGAAGGTCGAGGACGTGAAGCAGGAGATCTTCGGGCCGGTGCTGCACGTGGTGCGTTGGGGCGGCGATCCGCGCGCCGTGATCGCCGCGATCAACCGCACCGGCTACGGCCTGACCCTGGGCCTGCAGACGCGCATCGACAGCCGGGCGGAGAGTCTGGCGCGCGAAGCGCAGATCGGCAACGTCTACGTCAACCGGAACATGATAGGCGCCGTGGTGGGCGTGCAGCCCTTCGGCGGCCAGAGCTTGTCGGGAACCGGGCCGAAGGCCGGTGGTCCCCACTACCTGCTGCGCTTTTGCGCCGAGCAGACGGTGACGATCAACACCACGGCCGCGGGCGGCAACGTGGCGCTGCTGGCCTGATCAGCCCTTGAGCAGGTTGCGCGCCAGCTGTTCCTGCGCCGGGTCGCCGAGCAACTCGTTGGCCGACGGCAGCCGGCCGTCGTAACGACCGAGGACGTCCTGCAAGGCTTGCAGCGTGCGGGCGAGCTGCGGGTCTGCATTCGCGCCCTGGACGTTGGCACGGGCGTCTTCCAGCGCACGGAACAGCAGCGCGCGGGTGTTCCCGCGGATCACGAGGTTGCCGTCGGATTGCCAGATCGCCTTGTGCATGTATTTCATGGAGCATCTCCTGAGAAGTCTCCAGATTGCGCCGACGGCGAGGACCGGTCTGTGGTCCGCGCGACGGTCCTGCGGCCAGCACCGGTTGAAGCGCCGCGTCATCCGCCAGCAGGACCGTAGCCGTGGATTCGCGGCAACGGCCTGTCAGCGCAAGACGACAGGCTCAGCCCTAGTGGGCGCCCGCCGCCGCCTCTCCGGCGCCGCCACCGCGTTGCGGATGGGTCAGCCACACGAGCGGGATCAGCACCAGGAACAGCATGGCGGACAGCCAGAAGATGTCGTTGGCGGCCAGCATGAAAGCCTGCTGCGTCACCATCTGGTTGATCTGCGCCAGCGCCTGCTCCGGGCTCATC
>JAQGMY010000417.1 GCA_028292105.1 Ramlibacter sp. | reverse complement strand
CTCAGGATGTGCAAGGGTGTCGGCATCATTCCGCCTTGATCCTGGCCGACTGGATCAGCCGCTGCCACTTGTGGATGTCGTCGGCGACGTACTTGTCGAAGGCGGCGGGCTGCATGACCATCCCGATGGCGCCCTGCCTGGCCCAGGCCTGCTGCACCTCCGGCGTGTTGACGATCTTGCTGACGGCTTCGTTGAGCCGCGCCACCACCGCCGGCGGGGTGCCCTTCGGGGCCATCAGCCCGAGCCAGATCGTCGCTTCGTAATTCGGCACGCCCGACTCGCTGACGGTCGGCACGTCGGGCAGCACCGACGAGCGCTGCTTGCCGGTCGTGGCGATGGCCTTCACCTTGCCACCCTTGACCTGTTCGACCATGGTGGTCGTGGCGTCGAACATCAGGTCGACCTGGCCGCCGATCACGTCGGTGCGCGCGCCGGAACTGCCCTTGTACGGGATGTGCACCAGGTAGGTTCCGGACATGCTCTTGAACAGCTCGCCAGCCATGTGGTACGGGGTGCCGGTGCCCGACGATGCGTAGTTCAACTTGCCGGGGCGTTCCTTGGCCAGCTTCAGCAACTGCTGGACGTTGCTCGCGGGCACGGAGGGGTGCGCCACCAGCAGCAGGTCCGACGAGTTGATCGGCGCCACGCCGACGAAGTCGCGCGTCAGGCTGTACGGCTTGTTCGGCACCAGCGTCTCGTTGACGGTGTGGGCGTTCGACATCAGCAGCAGCGTGTAGCCGTCCGGCGGCGCCTTGGCGACGGCGTCGGTGCCGATCACGGCGCCCGCACCGGGCCGGTTCTCGACCACGAAGGCCTGCCCCAGCAGGTCGGGCAGGCGCTGCGCCAGGAAACGCGCGTAGACGTCCGCCGAACCGCCGGTGGCAAACGGCACGATGATGCGCACCGGATGCGTGGGGTACTGCTGCGCAGAGGCCGGCACCGCCTGCAACATGCCGGTGGCGCAAGCCGTGGCGGCGAGGAAGCGGACGAAAGCGTGGCGTTGCATGGGTGGACCTTCAGCCTTATTCGATCTTGCCGATCTTCTTGACCACGTCTGCCATCCGATGGACGTCACCCTGCACGTATTTTTCGAAATCCGGCGTGTCCTGGTAGAGGATGGGGCTGCCGGCGTTGAGGATCACCTCCTTCACCTTGGCATCCGCCGCGGCGAACCTGGCCGCCGCGCGCAGGCGCTGCACCACGGGCTCCGGCGTGGCCGCCGGAACGAACAAGCCGGACCACTGCGCGTACTCCGCGTTGTAGCCGGCTTGCTTGAGCGATGGCACCTCGGGCAGCGCGTCGAGCTTGGCGTTGCCCCAGTGCGCCAGCACGCGCAGCTTGCCGGCCTTGACGTGCTGCAACACGGTGGCGGGCCCGGAAGAGACCGCATCGATCTGGCCGCCGAGCAGCGCCACCACGGCCGGCGCGGCACCCGTGAAGGGAACGTGGGTGAGCTTCACGCCAGCCGTCTGCGCCAGGATTTCCATCGGCACGTGCATGGTGCCGTAGTTGCCCGAAGAGCCGTAGTTGATGGCGCCGGGGCGCTTGCGGGCGTCCTCGACGAAGTCCTTGACCGTTTTCCACGGCGCATCGGCGCGGACCGCCAGCACCGTCGGGTCCGCGGTGAAGCGGGCGATGGGGCGCAGCGAATTGAATGAGTACATCTGCGAGCGGCCGAGCACGACGTCGGCCTCGGGCAGCACGCTGTACGACGACAGCGCCATCAGGATCGTGTAGCCGTCGGGGGCGGCCTTGGCGGCCTGCGCCATGCCGATGCCGCCGCCGGCGCCGCCCTTGTTCTCGATGAGCACCGGCTGGCCGAGGTCGCGGCCCATGGCCTCCGCCACCGGGCGCCCGACGATGTCGGCCAGTCCGCCGGGCGGGAAGGGCACGATCATGGTGATCGGCTTGCCGGGGTAGCTGCCCTGGGCGGATGCAAGCCCGACCGTGGCACACAGTCCGGCGGCAAGTAGGAAGCGACGCAGCATTGGGGGAACTCCGTAGAAACGTTTTGTTAGCATGCTATAGAGCGCTACTGTGAGGCGCAAAGAGAGTTTTCCCGATGAAGATTGCTGCTTACCGCTACCAGGGCCAGGCCGGTGTCGGCCGCCTCTCGGCCGATGGCCGACAGATCGAACCGTTCCAGTTGTCCGCTGCCGAAGCGGCGCTCGGCGCACTGCCGATCGTCGAGGCGCACGCCGCGGGGCGTCCGCTGCCGGCGACCGGCATGGCCATCGCGCTGGACCAGGTGCAGTTGCTGGCGCCGATCCCGCGGCCGCGCCGCAACATCTTCTGCGTCGGCAAGAACTACCACGCCCATGCGCGCGAGTTCGCCGGCAGCGGCTTCGACTCCAGCGCCAGGCCGGGCGCCGACATCCCGGCCGACCCGATCATCTTTTCCAAGGTGCCCGAGTGCGTGATCGGCCCGAAAGACACCATCCGCATCCCGGTCGGCGTCTCCGAGGCGATCGACTACGAAGCCGAGCTGGCCGTGATCATCGGCCGCGGCGGCAAGGGCATCACCGCTGCCGATGCCATGCAGCACGTGTGGGGCTACACCATCGTCAACGATGTGACGGCGCGCGACTGGCAAGGCCGCCATTCGCAGTGGCTGATGGGCAAGTCGTTCGACACTTTCTGCCCGATGGGGCCATGGGTGGTGAGCGCCGACGAGATGGACGGCCAGGCCACGCAGGTGCGCTGTTTCGTCAACGGCGAGGAGCGCCAGAACGCCAGCACCCGGGACCTGATCTTCGACATCCCAAAGCTGATCGAAACCCTGTCGGCCGGCATCACGCTGTACCCCGGCGACATCATCGCCACCGGCACCCCGGTCGGCGTGGGCATCGGCTTCAAGCCGCCGAAGTACCTGGTCAGCGGCGACGTGGTGCGGGTGGAGATCGACGGCATCGGGGCGATCGAGAACCCGGTGCGCTGACCGTCGCCGCCGGCACGGGAACGGCGGTCTTCAAGCCACCAGCGGCGGCTCCTGCATCGCTTCCATCTGCTCTTGCAGCACCAGCACCTGGCCGCGCCAGTAGTCGGGGGTGCCGAACCAGGGGAAGGTGATCGGGAAGATCGGGTCGTCCCAGCGCCGCGCCAGCCAGGCGCTGTAGTGGATCAGCCGCAAGGTGCGCAGCGCCTCGATCAGCGCCAGCTCGGAGCGGTCGAACTCGCGCATCTGCTCGTAGCCATCGAGCAAGGCGCCCAGCTGCTTTTGCCGCTGCCCGCGGTCGCCCGACAGCAGCATCCACAAATCCTGCACGGCCGGGCCGCTGCGAGCGTCGTCGAGGTCCACGAAGTGCGGGCCGCCACCGGGTGTCCACAGGATGTTGCCGGGGTGGCAGTCACCGTGCAGCCGCAGCCGGCGCACCTGGGCCCGCTCGGCGTCGGCGAAGGCGGCGCGCACCTGGTCCAGCGCCGTGGCGCAGGCTTTGGTCCATTCCGCCTGCACCTCCAGCGGCACCGCGTTGTGCGCCAGCAGCCAGTCGCGCGGCTCCTCGCCGAAGCTGGCGACGTCTATGGCCGGCCGCGCGGTGAAGGGCTGCTTGGCCCCCACAGTGTGCAGCCGCGCCAGATAGCGGCCGATCCATTCCAGCACCTCGCCATCGTCCAGCTCGGGCAGGCGGCCGCCGCGGCGCGGGCTGATGCTGAAGGCAAAGCCGGCGTGGTGGTGCAGCGTCGCGCCGTGCGGGGCCAGCGGCCCCACCAGCGGCACTTCGGCCAGCCCGAGTTCACCAGCGAAGGCGTGCTCCTCCAGCACCTGGGCATCACTCCAGCGGTCGGGGCGATAGAACTTGGCGACCACCACCGACTCGCCCTGAAAGGGCTCCTCCAGGTGGATCTGGTAGACGCGGTTTTCGTAGGAACTCAGGGCCAGCAGGCGGCCGTCGCCGTACACCTCCACGCTGGCGAGGGCATCGAGCACCACGTCCGGCGTGAGGACGTCGTAGGGATGGCGGGAAACAGTCATCCGCCATTGTCCCTCCTTGCTCTCAGCCCAGCGAAACCCTTCGCAGAAGGCGCGGCTCGCAGCCGAGGTCAACCCGACCAGCTCGATGCCTTCGCGCTGGCGCAGCTGGCGCGCCGCGCCATCGGCCGTCTTGCTGGAGGCGCTGGACAGCACGGCAACGCCCGGGTGCAGCGAGGCGCACGGTGGCGAAGCCCCGGGCCCCAGCCTTCCTCGCGGCTGGGGAAGAACTGCCAGTGCTGCGTCATGTGGCCGAAGGCGGCGCAGCTGACGTTGTAGGCGGC
>JAQGMY010000411.1 GCA_028292105.1 Ramlibacter sp. | reverse complement strand
CCTTCCCGGACGTGCCGACCGCGGCCGAACAGGGCTATCCGGAAATCGACGCGAACGTCTGGGTCGGCCTGTTCGCGCCCGCCGCGATGCCGCAGCCACTGGTGGAGCGCATCCACCGCGAGGTCTCGGCGATCCTGCGCGACCCGGACTTCAAGGCCCGCGAGATCGAAGCCAAGGGCTACGACCTCGAAGCCGAAGGTCCGGAGGAAATGCGGCGGCACATCCGGGCGGAACTGCGCTCGCGGGCGGCGCCCATTCGTTATTCTGGCGCGAAGGCGGAGTGAGGGTGCGCGCCACGGCGGTCGTCAGCTGCGGCTGAAGGCGGCAAGGGTATTGCCTGCCGGTCGTCCTCGAGGCCTACTCCTGCGGCGCCACTCCCGCCCGCCGCACCATCTCGCCTCGCGACACCAGCTCCCTTCGGATGTGCGCACTGAAGTCCGAGGTGCCCATCCCGCTCGGCTCATACCCTTTCGGCACCAGATGCTGGTCGCGGAACGACGGCTTGGCCAGGATCGCCGCGACGCTGGAGTGGATCCGTTCCACCACCGGTCGCGGCGTGGCGGCAGGGGCCATCAGCCCGTACCAGACCGTCATCTCCACCTGCGGATAGCCAAGCTCCGCCAGCGTGGGCACCTGCGGCAGCAGCGCCAGGCGTTTGGTTGCGCTGATGCCCAGGGCTTTCAGGCGGCCCTCCGCGACCAGGGGCTTGGCGGTGAACGCACCCAGCCAGCCTAGCTGCACCTCGCCACTGAGCAGCGCATTCGTCATCTGCGGAATCCCCTTGTAGGGCACATGCAGCAGCTTGATGCCGGCGGCCTGCTCCAGCGTCTCGCTCAAGAGGTGCATGGTGCTGCCGCTGCCCATGGAGGCGTACGAGATGGAGCCCGGCGCCGCCTTGGCCCTGGCGACCAGTTCCGCCACGCTGTTGAAGGGCGCGGCCGGATGCGCCACCAGCGCCGTGCTGAACGTCATCAGCATGGTGACCGGCGCCAGGTCCTTCACCGGGTCGTGCGGCAGGGACTTGTAGATGTGCGGGTTGGTCGTGATGTTCGCGTCGATGGCCAGCAGCAAGGTGTGGCCGTCGGGCGGCGCCTTGGCGACGCTGTCGGTCGCCACGATCCCGTTGGCGCCCGGCTTGTTCTCCACCACTACGGGCTGCTTCCAGGCCTCCGCCAGTTCCTGCGCGAGCGCCCGCGCCAGCAGGTCGCTGCCGCTGCCAGGGGGCAGGCCCAGCACGATCTTCACCGGCCGGGTCGGCCAGTGGGCGGCAGCGGTCTGGGCGTTCGACACCTGCACGGTGAGCGCGGCGACGGCCACGAGCAGAAGCTTGAAAGCGCGCATGCGTTGTTCCTTCTAGGGAATGGGGCGGACCGGCAGCAGCAGGTGCGACGCGTGGCCGCTGCCGTGATGGATGGTGTCGCTGCCGACTTTCCAGGGCGAGTACTCGTGCGTGAACACGTACTCGGTCACGCTGGAGTCGCCGTTGGCCAGTTCCAGGCGCAAGCGGCTGCCGCGGCGGAAGCGGTGGGCGGTCGGCATGATCGCGATGTCGAACCGATAGACCTGGCCGGGGTCGATCGCTTGCGGATCCACGTGGGTGTAGTAGGGCGCCATGTCGGTGCTGCGCGCGGGGTCCAGCGCGCGGTGCGATGCACGCAGCCACCCTTTGGTGACCACCTGGTACGGCGGGTTGGCGCCGGTCGCCGCCGAGGCGGAAGGTGCCATCTGCTCCGACACCTTGACGATGAAGTCGGTGTCGCTGCACGTGGAGCTCGCATAGAGCACCAGCTTCAAGGGGCCGCAGAGTTCCAGGTCTTCCTCGAGCGCATCGGTGGTGAAGGTCAGGACCCGCCGGCTCGGGTCCGGGCGGCCATCCGGCCCGGTGCCGACCACGCCCATGCGCCAGTTCGGGTCGGGATAGGCGTAGGTGGTCGCGGCGTCGGCTTCGGCCGGCAGTTCGTCGACCAGGCGGCCGTCGTTCAGGGACTGCACGCTGCCCGTCGGGCCCGCAGCAAGGTAGAGACGCCGCGTGACGAGGTCCGCGGGCGGCCAGGCATCGGCCGTGCGCAGCGCGTTGGTCCCGCCGGTGAAGTAGCGCACGTCCGGCTGGCTTTCGTAGTCGGTGGTGGCGCCCTTGAGGTAGCGGTCGTAGAAGGGCAGCAGGTAGCGCTCGTGGAAGGCGATGCTGGAGTAGTCCTGCACCGCGTCCTGCACGCTGGCGGACGAGAACACCAGCAGCTTCTTCGGCCCGCCGCTGCGCTGGAAGCCGACGATGTTGCCGTTCAGGTGCAGGTCCACCTTGCGCCAGACACCGATGGAGAACACCGGCACCCGGATGCGTTCCAGGTTCTCGGCGGCACAGCGCTCGCGCCAGAAATCATCGTAGGTCGGGTGCTGCCGCACGGCCAGCGGGTAGTCCCACTCCACCAGCCGCGGCGGCCCCGACGCGGGGTACTGGTTGATCGAGCGCACGGTGCCGTTGAACCAGGTCTGCCCCGGGAAGTCGCCCGGAATGCCGCCGGTATAGGCCGAGTTGCGATAGGTGTCCACGTTGCCGTCGAACGGCGCGATGCACGCCAGGTGCGGCGGCGCCTGGATGCCCATGAACCACTGCATGCGGGCGTAATACGACTGGCCGATGCCACCGACCTTGCCGCTGGACCAGGCCTGCCGCGCGATCCACTCGATCACCTCGTACAGGTCCCGCTGCTCGCGCGCATCCATGTAGCGGTACTCGCCGCCCGAACGGCCGGAGCCGCGGACGTCCATGTGGACGAAGGCATAGCCGCGCTCCAGGTACCACTCGATCGGCCCGGTCTCACGCCACAGGAACAGTGGCAGCGCCGGCGCCACGTTGTTGTCGAAGCGGTAGGGCGAGGCTGCCAGCAACGCCGGAAACGGACCTTGCTGCCGGTCGGGGAGGTAGACAGCGGCGGCGATCTCCACGCCGTCGTCCATGCGGATCGCCACGATCCGCGTCGGCCGCAGCCCGGCGACGCCAGCGGTGAGCGCGGGCTCGGTGTTGCTTGTCTCCATCTCTTCGTCGCGACGGTGGCCGCGCCTTTCCTTTTGCGGATGATTATTGACGAGGGCTGGCGCCGGGGCAAAGGTGGATTGCTGATACCGGCCATGAGTGCGAGTGATGGGCGCCGGGGACGGTCCGCCAGCGAGTTCCAGACTTCGATCCACCGCCACGATGGCTGCCATGCGAGTGCGTGGGGCGCAACGCTTTGTAGGCCGAAGCCTGCCGTCGAGCGCGGCGCAGGCGAGGGTCCGGTGCCCATGCGACGGGCTACCGTGAACGTTCAGCAAACCAAAAAGGACATTCCATGAACGATCACAAACGCAATCCCTCCGGCGACAACAAGGACCACCCCGCGGCCAAAGGCATAGGCGCAGTCGTAGGCGGT
>JAQGMY010000408.1 GCA_028292105.1 Ramlibacter sp. | reverse complement strand
TCCTGCTACGCGCTCACCGGCCGCAAGGGCATGGGCCTGTACGACGCCACCAAGGCCGGCGTGCTGGCGATGACGCGCACGCTGGCCTTCGAGGAAGTGGCCCATGGCGTGCGCGTGAATGCGGTGTGCCCCGGCTCGACGCTGACCGACTTCCACGTGAAGAAGACCCGGGCGGCCGGCAGGAGCGTGGAGGAACTCAAGACCCAGCGGCAGGACACCTCGCTGCTGGGCCGCTGGGCCGAGCCTCGCGAGATCGCGTTCCCCATCCTGTGGCTCGCCTCCGACGAGGCGTCCTTCATCACCGGCGAAACGCTGATGGTGGACGGCGGCCTCTCCATCAAGTAAGGGGCCGCATGATCATCGACAACCAGGCCGAGCTGACCGGCGCCGTGCTGGCGGAACTCGAGCGCGCCGCGAATCCGCGCTTCCGCGAAATCATGGGTGCCGCGGTGCGGCACCTGCACGACTTCGTACGTGACTCGAAGCTCACCGAGATGGAATTCCGCCAGGCCTGCGGCGTGATCGCCAGGCTGGGCCAGCTGACCACGCCGTCGCACAACGAGGTGGTGCTGGCCGCCGGCTCGCTCGGCGTCTCCGCGCTGGTCTGCCTGCTGAACAACGGCGACAGCGGCCGGCGCGAAACCACGGCCAACCTGATGGGGCCGTTCTGGCGCAAGGGCTCGCCGCGCATGGAAAGCGGCGGCTCCATCGTGCGCTCGCCGACACCCGGTGAACCGGTGTTCGTCCAGGCCTGGGTGCGTGACGAAGACGGCCGGCCCG
Source organism: Ramlibacter sp. (assembly GCA_028292105.1). Taxonomy (GTDB): domain Bacteria; phylum Pseudomonadota; class Gammaproteobacteria; order Burkholderiales; family Burkholderiaceae_C; genus Ramlibacter. The sequence continues at coordinate 4,335 of JAQGMY010000408.1, read as the reverse complement.
TCGCCGACGCGGTCGTCGACATCTGGCAGGCCTCCGGCGAAGGCTTCTACGAGAACCAGGATCCGGGCCAGGCCGACATGAACCTGCGCGGCCAGTTCGTCACCGATGCCAGGGGCCACGTCGCCTTTCGCACCGTCAAGCCTTCGGGCTACCCGATCCCCATCACCGGCCCGGTGGGCGACCTGCTGCGGGCGCAGGGCCGGCACAACATGCGGCCGGCGCACATCCACTTCCTGATCCACAAGCCGGGCTTCAAGACGCAGTTCTCGCAGCTCTACTCCAGCGACGACCCGCACCTAGACACCGACGTGCAGTTCGGCGTCACCCGCGCGCTGGTCGGGCAGTACGTGTTGCACCAGGACGAGGCCGCACCGGACCCGCAGGTCCAGGGCCGCTGGTATTCGCTGGACCACCACTTCGTGATCGGCCGCGGCGACGACTCGCTGCCCGCGCCCCCCATCACCGCCAAGACCGACGCCCCCCGCCCCGACCTCGTCATCCTGCAACGGACCCCTTCATGATCAACCAACAAGAACGCCGCCAGGCCGCCCAGGCGCTCACCGAGGCGCACCGGACCTGCAAGCCCATCCGCCAGGTCAGCCAGACCTGGCCCGGGATGGAGATCGAGGATGCCTACGTCATCCAGCAGATGTGGGCCGACGAGCGGGTGAAGAACGGCGCCCGGGTGGTGGGCCACAAGATCGGCCTGACCTCGCGCGCCATGCAGATGGCTTCGAAGATGACCGAGCCGGATTACGGCGTGCTGCTGGACGACATGCTGTTCGCCGATGGCGCCCGCATCCCGGCCGCGCGCTTCAACGCGCCGCGGCTGGAAGTGGAGCTGGCCTTCGTGCTCGGCAAGCCGCTGGGCGGCAAGAACGTGACGATCTACGACGTGCTGGACGCCACCAGCTACGTGACGCCGGCGCTGGAGATCATCGATTACCGCACCGAGGTGCCGCGCCACATCTGCGACACCATCGCCGACAACGCTGCCGCGGCGGCCATGGTCACGGGCGGTCGCATCGTGCGGCCGATGGACGTGGACCTGCGCTGGGTCGGCGCCACCCTGGCCAAGAATGGCGTGATCGAGGAGTCCGGGGTTTCGGCGGCGGTGATGGGTCACCCGGCGATGGGCATCGTGTGGCTGGTCAACCGGCTCGCGCGGCACGACATCACGCTGGAGGCTGGCCACATCCTGCTGGCCGGCTCCTTCACGCGGCCCACGCCGGTGGCCGCCGGCGACACGATCCACGCGGACTTCGGCCCGCTCGGCTCCATCGGCGTTTCGTTCTCGTAATCACCGGCCCAAGCACATGCAAGCCATCACCCGCCGCGCCGTCCTGGCGATCGCCAGCTTCGCCCTCTGCGCGCCCTTTGCCCAGGCGCAGGAATGGGCGCCCAGCCGTCCGGTGCGCATCATCGTCCCCATCGTCGGCAGCACCAACGACGTACTGGCGCGGCTGGTCGCGCCCAAGCTGCAGGAAGCGCTGGGCCAGCCCGTGGTGGTGGAGAACAAGCCGGGTGCCGGCGGCAACATCGGCGCGGACTTCGTGGCGAAGGCGGCGCCGGATGGCCACACGCTGCTGATCGGCTACAACGGCCCGATGGCGATCAACGTGACGCTGTTCGACAAGATGCCTTTCGACCCGGTGAAGGACCTGGCGCCGATCACGCTCGCCGTGAAGTCGCCGCAATACCTGGTCGTGAACCCGAGCTCCGGCATCACCAGCGTGCAGGACCTGGTTGCCAAGGCCAAGGCCGACCCCAAGCGCTTTTCCTATGCGTCCGTCGCGATGGGCAGCGCATCGCACCTGACCATGGAGATGTTCAAGTCCGCCGCCAAGGTGAACCTCACGCACATCCCGTACAAGGGCGCGGGCCCGGCCGTGACCGACCTGCTGGCGGGCAACGTGCATGCCGCCTTCTTCGTGCCCGGCAACGTGCAGCAGTTCGTCAAGGAAGGCAAGCTCAAGCTGCTGGCCACCTCCGGCACCAGGCGCTTCCACAGCACGCCCGACGTGCCCACACTGGTGGAGTCGGGCTACAAGGATTTCGAGGCGACCTCGTGGATCGGTTTCCTCACCACGGCCGGCACCCCCAAACCGATCATCGACCGCTACAGCCGCGAACTGGTGCGCATCCTGCACACGCCGGAGATCCAGGGCAAGTTGCGCGAGATGGAGTTCGAGGTGGTGGCGAGTTCGCCCGAGCAGTTCGGCGGCTGGATCAAGTCCGAGATCGGTCGCTGGGGTGAAGTGATCAAGGCCACCGGCGCCAAGGCCGAATAATTGGCACGTTGACCCGCGGCGTCGCCGCGACAGGACTACAGTCGCCCGATGTCCACCGCGAAGCACTTGCCTGTCATCGGAGTGGGCGCCTCTGCCGGCGGCGTGGAAGCCCTGCAGCAGTTCTTCCAGGCGCTGCCTCGGCAGCTGCCTGCCGCCCTGATGGTGGTGCTGCATGTGCCGCCGCATTCCGGCAGCCGGCTCGACGCGATCATCGCCGGCGCCACATCCCTCCCGGTGCTGCGCGCCCGCGACGGCGATCGCATCCAGTCCGGCCACGTGTACGTCGCCGTTCCGGACCGCCACCTCATGCTGGAAGGCGATCACGTGCGCCTGAGCCGCGGCCCCAAGGAGTGCCGCATGCGGCCGGCGGTGGACGTGCTGTTTCGCTCGCTCGCCGTGTCCTGCGGCGCCCGTGCCGCGGGGGTGGTGCTCAGCGGGATGCTGGACGACGGGACGGCAGGGCTCTGGGCGATCAAGGAGCACAAGGGCTTCGCATTGGCCCAGGAGCCTGCCGAAGCCCTGTATCCCTCGATGCCGGAAAGCGCGCGGGACCATGTCGCCCTCGACCACGTCGGCCCGGTGGCGCAGCTCGCCGCCGAACTCCTGCGGTGGAGCCAATCGGCGAAAGATGCCGATGCCGCTGGACCGGACGGACAGCAGCCGCACGCGGTCGAAACGCGCATCGCCGCGGAAGCCAACGCGCTGCGCGAGGGCGTCATGCAACTGGGGCGGCAATCCAGGTACACCTGCCCGGATTGCCACGGGGTGCTGGTCGAGATCCAGGAAGGCAAGGTGGTGCGCTTTCGCTGCCATACCGGGCACGCCTTCTCGATCAAGACCCTGCTGGCCGAAGTCGATACCGCGGTCGACAACGGGCTGTGGGATTCGATCCGCGCCATGGAGGAGCGGCTGCTCCTGTTGCTGCAGCTGTCGGAACTGGCCACCGACTCCGGCGATCCAGCCACTGCCGAACGCTACCGCGCGCGGGCGAGGGAACTGGACGAGCCGATCCAGGACTTGCGCAAGCTCGTGCTGGACGGGCGCCTGTTCGGGCACGAGAGCGAGCGCTGAGCGCGGCTCAGGCCGGCGCGGAAGACAGCGCCGGCAGCCGGAACGAGAACTCGGCTCCCTTGCCCAGGCCCGAACTCTTGGCCTGCACCGTGCCGCCATGCAGCTCGACCAGCTGCCGCACCAGGGCGAGACCCACGCCGATGCCGCCGGCGCTCATCTCGCGCGCATCGTCGGCCTGGGTGAAGAGGTCGAAGATCTTCGGCAGCACGGGCGGGTAGATCCCGATGCCCGTGTCCTGCACGCGGCAGACGACTTCGTTGCCCTCCAGGGTCGCCTTCAGCCAGACCTTGCCGGCCACGTGGGTGTACTTGATGGCGTTGCCCAGGAGGTTCAGGATCACCTGTTGCATGCGTTCGGCATCCACCTCCACCATCAGCGGCGTCGGTGGCAGCAGCGTCTCTATCCTGATCGACTTGTGGCGGGCCGCACCCTCGAAGCTTTGCGCGCCGGCCTGCAGCAGCTCGCGCAGGTCCGCCGGCCGCCGCTCGAGCTGCAGCTTGCCCAGCTCGAGGCGGCTGACATCCATCAGGTCGTCGGCCAGCCGGCGCAGCACCTGCACCTGGTTGGCCATCTGGGCCAGGGTGTTGCGGGCGCGCTCGTCCTCGACCATCCGCGACAGGATCATGTGCGTGTTGCTCAGGACGCCCAGCGGATTGCGCAGCTCGTGCCCCAGCGTCTTGAGGAAGCGGTGCGTCTTCTCGCGCGCGTCACCCAGCTGCGCGACCTCGTTTTCGTAGCGCTCCAGGTGGGCGCGCTGGTCGGTCTGGTCCCGCATCAGCTTGATGAAGCCCAGCACCTCGCCACCCGGGGACGTGATCGACGACACCGTGCCGGACACCCAGATCCGCACGCCGTCCTTGCGCTGGTGCCAGCGTGAATCCTCGCAGTAGCTGTCCCGTATCGCCACCTTCAGCTCGTAGTCCGGGAAACCCTTGGACCTGTCTTCTTCGGTGAAGATCAGCGCGATGTGCCG
>JAQGMY010000403.1 GCA_028292105.1 Ramlibacter sp. | reverse complement strand
AGGCACATTGCTTAATACCAACCCTCAGCGTCCGGTGAGCTACAGGCGTGCAGGGGCCAACGCAGCGGAAGCTGGTTATGGGCGAACTTGGGCGGGCGGCGGGCACATCTGCGGCCTGATGGCAGTCGCGAGGCGTCGTTCCGAAGTGTCGGAGCGGGTTCCAGCAGGTCTGCTCCCGGCCAGCCGGGGTCGCTCGACGCGTGCGTCGCCCAATGTCAGGTAACGGCGGCAGCCGCCATTGGGCGGCCCCAAGCTGACCGTCCGCCCCCAGTCTGAAGCGGTCATTCACCCGAGGCTGCATGGCCTGAAAGGATCCACCGGAGCAGTAGTAGCCTGACGACCGCTTCCGACCCACAGGAGTCGTTCACGGCCTAATGAACCCGCAGCACCTCAAACTGCTGTCGGACTGGGGCGACCTGTATCGACACCTCATCACCCTCGCATTTGCCCAGCATGGCCGTGCCCAAAGGTGCTTCGCTACTGATGACCTGAACGAACTGAGTGCCGCTGAGCAACTTCATACTGCCCCCATCCGGGCCGAGAAAGAAGTGTCGCTGCTTGTCGTCGAAATCGACCAGACAGACCAGCGCGCCGAGCTGTATACCTTTTCTGACGTCGTAGGGACGCGGGCGGAATTGGCGCCAATTGGCAAGCGCTTGGCGAATGGCTTCGGCGCGCCGAACTTGGCCGGTGGCCAGGTAGGCGGCTTGGAGTCCCAATGTGTCGTACTTGTTTTCGGCGATGTTTTCTTCATGGGTCGCCGTTTCATGGGCTGCCCGCACTGCCTGTTCCACTTGCAGCAGGTCTTCGGCAAGCCGTTTCAGCACCTGCTGTTGCAGCAAGAATTTATCCATGACGAAAGGTAGGCATCTCGAAACAAGCGGGGCGCAGGCCTTGATTATGAAGGGGTCCACCAGCCGCCGACCAGATTGCGCTTTCGGCAGTGCGCCGGATCACTTCGACACGCGCTGATCAGACTTGGGTGCACTGAACCCCGCAGGTTCCCTCCGATCAACCACCGCACTGCCGCTACCAGATCCTCGGATGGCCTGCTGGTCCGGCGATCTCAAGGAGCGATCCTCGCGCCGAGTCCCCCCAGATGGACGACGCGCAACCCTGAGAAGTGGCTCCGCCACGAACCTGCACGCCTCCCGATCAGGCGTGCTGACTCGCCTCGAAGACGGCGTGCTGCGCTGCAAACGCGCGCCGAAACGCAGGACGGCTCTCGCCACGGCCAACGTAGGCGTGCAGGTTCGGGTACTTTTCGAGGAGTCCCAGGTCCTTGGTCCTGAACAACACACCGATCATCATGAGATCGCCGGCGCTGAAGCTGCCATCGAGCCATTGCGCATCACCCAGTCGGCGTGAAAGGCTGTCCAGCCGCGTGCGTGCGCGCTCTTGCAGCAGGGGGAGACGCTGCGCGTACCATGGCTTGTCACCTTCGACGAGCATGGCGGCTTCGATCTCCACCAGAGGCGGCTCCACCGTGTTCAGGGCTGCGAACATCCACGTGATCGCACGCGCGCGAGCATCGAGGTCGTCCGGCAGCAGGCCAGTGCCGCGTTCGGCGATGTGCAACACGATCGCCCCGGACTCGAACAACTGGAGTTCGCCTTCTTCGTAACTGGGTATCTGGCCGAAGGGCTGGATGCGCAGGTGCTCGGGCTCCTTCATCTCACGGAACGAGACCAGCCGGACGCCATAGGGCTGGTGGACTTCCTCGAGCGCCCAGCGGACACGCATGTCCCGGGCCTGCCCTTGTCCCTGGTCCGGCGACTCCTGGAACGCGGTGATCGTGGGGGTCATCATTGGCTCCGTGAACCTTCGGTCGAGTGTAGCGACGCCTGGCCAAAATGTTGCGTAGGCCGAGGACTGCTCCTGGCCGGGAGCGGACTAGCGCGGAAGATGCACGCCGAAGTGCTCGAGCGCCTGCCTTGCGGTGCAGCCTGCCGCTGCTGGGAATTGCGCGAGATGGACAAAGCCTCCGTAGCATCCGTCTTCTGCAACGTCGCACGCCTCTGCAGTGGCATAGGGGCATCGGAACTCGCCCGTGCGAACCAGGAAGTCGGCCAACTCCATTACTGTGAAGCGGTCGAGAAGCTCCGAGATCAGATTGGATTCCATGGCCCGAGAGTTCCAATCGACCTTAACGAATCCCGCATCGGCAGTCAGGTAGATGATCGGAGCCTGCAGTGCGAACAGGGTGTCGATGTCCCGGGCCGGCAGGACAACACCATTTTCCAGCCTGAACTCGCACGCGCCGCGCCGCAAGTCGGCGACAAGGGATTGGTCCGACTGTGTCTTCAAGACGCGCTGCCAGCCCTCGTAGATCTGTTCGGACGAGGGGTAGGACCATCTCCCCGCTGCCAGCAGCAGCCTTTCAGCCTCCAGGTACTTCCGGTCCATCAACGCGTACATGAACCGTTCCATGCTGGATCCAGCCAAGGCCTGGAATGCGATCAAGAGACGCCCAAACTTCACTGTCGGCTCGAACTCGGCCTCTCGTTCCTCGCCCAGCAAGCACCATTCGGATGACGGGTGCGCCAGCGCGATGTCCGTGAAGATGCCGAAGAGGGCGTCGCCGATCGTGATGGTCTGGTCCTCATCGGTATCGCAGTGATGCTGCAACACCTGGTACAGATTGACCCGCGACCTCCAGTACACGTCGCCGAGCTTGCCGGGGTCCACCAAGTCGAGGTTGCGGCTCTGGATTTCGGCTTGCAGCGGTGTCAGTTTCATCCTCCCCAGCCAGGAGAGAACGGCGCCCGCTGCATCCGACTCCATCAGTGCCTGTGGTGAGTAGTCGAACAGGGTCGCATCGGTGAGAGGCTGCTGGACATCCCTTTCCAGGATCATGCGAAGACGTTCCCGCGCCACCGGTGCCATCATGTCGAACGGAACGAACTTCGAGCACTTGTGACCGGCGTCACGGGCGAAGGCATAGGGGAGCGGATGGTCACGGCGGGCAAGCATGAGGCCGGCCTGCTGCAGGAGGGCGGCGTCGTTGGTCCAGTGCGTCATGAAGTCCCAGTGGCCCAGGCCCGTGGTGAGATCCTGGGCCAGGTGCGTCAACTCGTGGAGAAGGGCAACCGCAGCCCGAAACTGCGCGTCATCCTCCCAGATCGCGCGGTCTCGGCTGAGAGCGGCCATGGTCCTGACGGCAAACGACTTGTCGAAGGGAACTGCCGTGGAGAAGCGGCAAAACAGGGTGCTCCAGTGGTATTGGGCCAGGGATGGCGCATGCATATCGAATCGCATCGCAGCTACTCCTGCAGGTCGATCAGTTCCGGGAACCTGGAAAGCACGACGTGCGCCGGCTCGCCCCATTGGCTCGCCGAACCGTCGGCCATGCGGGGAGAACCCACCGCGTCGGCGGACGGAGCGATGGCTCGGAGCGTCCCATCCATGTCCACAGCGACATTCACGCAGGTGAAGGCGAACGTGAGCCGCTTCTCGGATCGCATCTTCAGGCCGTGGGCTCCGGTCCTGGTGAGAGTGGCTCTTGCCGATGCAAGATCGCCGGCCAGCGGACCGGTGTCGGCGCTGAGGGTGGACTCGTCGCCCGCATCGAAGTGCATTTCGAACTCGCTGCAGGTGATCACCGAGTCGACTATTCGGACGATCGCGCGTGGGTCTTGCAGGGACGGGAGAAGAAGCGTTTGCCGTGCAAACTTGTGGCCGGCGAGGAGCCTGCCGAGCTGAGCAATTTCGACGTACTGCCGGCTGATATTGGGGAAACTGAACTGAACCGTCCTCGCATTTCCAAGGGCCGCCGCGGCACCTGGCACGCGTCCTTCCGTCATGCCTTGGACGAACCCCGACATAATTTCGCCACCGAGCTTTCCGTCCACCTTACGGGTGCGGCGATTCTCCAGTACGGCCATGCCGGACTCCAGGAGGAAAGTGTCTTCCGTGTCGGAGAAGGGTCGGTCCAGCAGCGTGCGGACATCGCCGAGAAAGTGCACTCCGGCCTTGAACGTAAGAAGGACGGCCAAGGGACGTATGCGTATCTCCGGAATCCTGAGGACATTGGCGCGGAAGACCGTGCGCAGTTCGGTTACTACAGGATCTTCTAAACAAAGTCGCAGACCCATGGCATGACTCCGTTGGAACTCTTTCTCTCTATACACCTGTGGCGCACTTTGCGCACCCCCCAAAGAGGCGCGCAGGCGTAGCCCACCGA
>JAQGMY010000396.1 GCA_028292105.1 Ramlibacter sp. | reverse complement strand
CGCGCGTCCGCCAGTACTACGCAATGACCAAGCCGCGCGTCGTCCACCTCATCTTGTTCTGCGCGCTGATCGGCATGGTGCTGGCGGTGCCCGGCGTCCCGGCCTGGGGCGAGGTCCGGCTGGCCGCCATCGCCTGCGCCGGAGTCTGGCTGGTGGCGGGGGCGGCTGCCGCGTTCAACTGCCTGGTGGAAAAGGGCATCGACGCCAAGATGCGGCGCACCGCCTGGCGCGCCACCGCCAGCGGCGAGCTGAGCGACTGGCAGACGCTGTCGTTCGCCACGGTGCTGTGCGTGCTTGGCTGCTGGGTGCTGTACGCGTGGATCAATCCGCTGACGATGTGGCTCACGCTGGCCACCTTCGTCGGCTATGCGGTGATCTATACCGTGATCCTCAAGCCGCTGACGCCGCAGAACATCGTGATCGGCGGTGCCTCGGGGGCCATGCCGCCGGTGCTGGGCTGGGCCGCGATGACGGGTGACGTCAGCCCCGAGGCGCTGATCCTGTTCCTGATCATCTTCCTGTGGACGCCGCCGCACTTCTGGGCGCTGGCCCTGTACCGGGTGGAGGACTATCGCAAGTCCGGCCTGCCGATGCTGCCGGTGACGCACGGCAACGAGTTCACCCGCCTGCAGATCCTGCTCTACACGCTGGTGCTGTTCGCGGCCTGCCTGATGCCTTTCGCCTACGGCATGAGCTCGTGGCTGTACCTCGCCGCGGCGGTGGTGCTGAGCGCCGGCTTCACCTGGTACGGGTTCCGGCTGTGGCGCAACTATTCCGATGCGCTCGCGCGCAAGACCTTCCGGTTCTCGCTGATCCACCTGAGCGCGCTGTTCGCGGCGCTGCTGCTCGATCACTACATCTTCTAAGGCCCGCCATGCAGCGCCGTCACGTCCTCGTCACCCTTGCCGCCGCGTCGGCGACGCTGCTGTCCGCCTGCATGGGGCGCAAGCCCGAGTTCAAGTCGGTCGACATCACCGGCGCGGACTACGCCAAGGACTTCCAGCTGCCCGATGCCGACGGCAAGATGCGCAGCATCAAGGACTTCGCGGGCCGGGCAGTGATCGTGTTCTTCGGCTACACGCAGTGCCCGGACGTGTGCCCCACGACGCTGGCCGAGATCGCCGGGGCGAAAAAGCTGCTGGGGGCGGACGGCGCCAAGGTGCAGGGCATCTTCATCACCGTCGATCCGGAGCGCGACACGCCCGAATTGCTGAAGGCCTACATGGCCAACTTCGGGCCGGACTTCGTCGCGCTGCGCGGGACGCCGGAGCAGGTCACCGCCGTCGCCAGGGACTTCAAGGTCTACTTCAAGAAAGTCGAAAACAAGTCCGGCGGCTACACGATGGACCATTCGGCGGCCAGCTATGTGTACGACCCCAAGGGCCAGCTGCGCCTGTACACCCGCTACGGCAGCGGCCCGCAGGCGCTGGCCGACGACCTGAAGCTGCTGCTGCAGGCCTGAGGTTTCCCTCTGCGTAGGGTGTGCAGCTGCGCTGCGCACCTGGGCCCACGGTGCGCAGCGAAGCTGCACACCCTACCCGTGGCCCGCCTTCAGCGCTTGGAGCCCGCGAACTCGAAGTTCAGCGGCCTGATCAGCTTGCGGGCTTCCGGCTCGATCTGGTCGAGCGAGTCCAGCACCCATTGCAGCGTGCCGGCACCATCCAGCTGCGGTTGCGGCAGCAGCGCCGACACTACGTGGAACTTGAGCGTCAGGGCGGCCGGCAAGGCTTCGACCTGGCGCAGCCCGCTGGCCACCACCTGCTGGGCGCGCGAGGTGGTGCTCTCGGCGGTGACCGGCGCTTCCAGCAGCACGGCGAACTCGCGCTCGCCCACGCGGGCGGCCATGTCGAAGTCGACCGCGGTGCGGCGCAGGTGCGAGGCGGCCACCACCATCGCCTTCTCGGCGGCGACCTGGCCAAATTCCTCGACGATCGCATCGAGGTTGGAGATGCGGATCCCCAGCAAGGCGCAGTTCTGTTTCTGCCCGCGCGCGTGCGCCAGGCTGGACTCGAGCCGGTCGATCAAGGCCTGCCGGTCCGGCAGGCCGGTCAGGGCATCGCTGCGGCTGAGGGCGACGGTTCGCAGCACGCCTTCGCGCCGTGCCATCAGCCGCACGTGCAGCGCGTAATACAGGATTGGCAGCTGGAGCGCCGAGCCGAAGAACAGCCCGAGCCGGGTGAGCACGTTGCTGGGCAACAGGCCGAAGCCGCGGGCCAGCGGGAACAACGCCATCACCAGCACCGGCGCGAAGCCGAGCGCGATCAGCCGCAGGTTGGGGTCGTGGTCGTCCAGCCATCCCCACAGCACCGTGCCCATGATCGCCAGCAGCGACACGAAGGTGGAGGCCAGCACCAGCGTCATGCTGGCCCGCGTGCCGATCACCACGTCGAGCGCCACCGCACCGAGCGTCGCGGCGATCATGGCCCACACCCCGAGGTCGAGTGCCCGCGAAAGTCGCGCGGGCTCCGTCACGACCTTGGCGAACCACAGCGCCGTGGCGGTGCCGATCCCCGGCCACAGCGCAAGCGCGGCGCCGTTCCAGATCTCCCATTCGTTCCAGACGTACTGGGCGCCGATGCCGGCGCGGCCGAGTTGACCGGTCACCAGGCAGGCCGCGTAGACCGCGAACACCAGGAAGGGACGGTCGGCGTAGATCAGCCCGTGCGCCAGAGACGCCAGCACGATCAGCGCCGCCAGCCCGAAGTAGGCCCCGAACAGGAACTGCTCCTTCTCCCGCTTCGCTTGCAGCGTGTCGTCGCGGTACAGCGTCAGGGCCGAGGCGAAATCGGCGCGTGCGTCCTGCACCCGCAGCCAGTAGCGCACCGGACGGCTGTCGCCATGGGCGAGGGAGAAGGTGGGAACGCGGCCGGGGGTGGACCACTGCGCGACCGGGACGGTGGTTCCGGCTTCCTGCAGCACCCACGCACCCTTGCCGTCCCGGTAGTACATCTGCACGTTGTCGTAGATGGCCGCGGCCACTTCGAGGTACCAGTGTTCCCCGACCGGGACGGCGGCCTCGAACGAGATCCACTGGGCAGGCGCGCTGCTGCGGTCCTGCCGGTCGCGGTGCCGCACGCGCCAGGGCAGGCGGGCCGCCTGTGCCTCGACCTGGTCGATGGTGAGCTCCGCATGGTCGTCGCCCCAGTAGACACTGCGGTCATACAGCGACACCGGCCAGCCACCGCCGACCTCCACCGCTGGCGGCAGCGCGGCCGGGGTGGACTCCAGCGCAACAGGCTGCGCCCAGGCACTGCCCGCGAGCACGGCGCACCACAACAGAAAGGCGCCCAGGGCGCTGATGGTGCTCCTCCTCATGAGCCGGATTGTCGCCCTCCAATGGATGAGGAGCCGGGAGGAAAGTTGTTAAAAAAATCTCATTCGACCGCCATACAACAAAAAGCCCGGCCGAGGCCGGGCTTTGGAGTTGCGCGCGAGGAGCGTCAGGCGTAGGCCGCCAGCGACTTCCTCATCTTCTTCATCGCCGCCACCTCGATCTGGCGGATGCGCTCGGCGGAGACGCCGTATTCGGCGGCGAGTTCGTGCAGCGTCATGCCGCCCGAGCCGTCGTCGTTGACTTTCAGCCAGCGCTCTTCGACGATGCGGCGGCTGCGCGGATCCAGTTGCTCCAGGGCCGAGGCGATGCCGTCGGTGGCCATGGCGTCGCGCTGGCGGCTTTCCAGTTCGGCGGTCGGTTCGTGCGTGGCGTCGGCCAGATAGGCGATGGGGCCGAAGCTTTCCTCGCCGTCGTCCGCCGGGCCCGGGTCGAGCATGACGTCGCCGCCGGACATGCGGGTTTCCATCTCGATGACTTCCTCGCGCTTGACGTTCAGCTGCTTGGCCATGACGTCGATCTGCGCTTCGGTCAGGGTGTCGCGGTGGGTCTGCGCGTCATCTTCGTCCTTGAAGCCCTGCTTCATCGAACGCAGGTTGAAGAACAGCTTGCGCTGCGCCTTCGTCGTGGCGACCTTGACCATGCGCCAGTTCTTCAGGATGTACTCGTGGATCTCCGCGCGGATCCAGTGCAGCGCGTAGCTGACCAGGCGCACGCCCTGGTCCGGATCGAAGCGCTTGACGGCCTTCATCAGGCCGATGTTGCCTTCCTGGATCAGGTCGCCGTGCGGCAGGCCGTAGCCCAGGTACTTGCGCGAAACGGATACCACCAGCCGCAGGTGCGACAGCACCAGCTTCCCGGCGGCTTCGAGGTCGTTTTCGTCCCTGAATTTCTTCGCGAACTCCTGCTCCTCTTCCGGGGTGAGCATCGGCAGCCGGTTCACGGCCGAGATGTACGCGTCCAGGTTGCCCAGCGACGGAACGACGGCCCAGGGATTGGCTACAGCCAATGCCGTGGTACCCGAGGCGCCAATGGATGAGGACATGCCGGAAACTCCTTTTGCTCGTTAAATATTAGCACTCTGTTAGACGGAGTGCTAAGCAAAGGGTTCCGTAGGCTGGGGGCGCGACCGCGCGTAGTCAGCCCGCACGCCGCCTCACCAACGGATGCCGAGCTTGAGGAACAGCCTGCTCAGGACGAAAATTGGGCCGACCCAGAGATATTGCAAGTCTTCGAAGAACGAGGGCTTCTTGCCCTCCAGCTTGTGCCCGACGAACTGGGCGATCCAGGCGACCACGAAGATGGCCAGCGAGATGGTCAGTACGCGCTCACCCATGGCATACACCAGGCCCAAGCCCAACAGGGAGAGCGCCGCCATCGCCGCCAGGAACACCGGGGAGAGCCGGGCGTAGTACACCATGCTGGCGGCGACGAAGCCGTAGGCGATCCAGGGATGGATCCACGCCAGCAGCCCCAGCAGGCTGAGCATGATCAGCGGGATGGCGACGAAGTGGATCGCTTCGTTGCGCGGATCGCGGTGGCTTTCCTCGTAGTGCGCCAGCAACTGGTCGACCTTGCGCGGAGAGAGGGTGTCGGCGGAATCGGCGAGGGTTGTCATGGTGCGCTCCTGGGATCGGACAATGCGGCCATTCTGGAAGCCGCGGCCATGGAAAACTGTAAAGAACTGGTCATTTTGAGTGTCAGCACCACGGTGAGTTCGGTCGCCGACGCCCAGGCGCTGGCGCGCCGGATCGTCGCCGAGAAGCTGGGCGCTTGCGTACAGGTCGAAGCAGCGGTGCTGTCGTTCTACCGGTGGCAGGGCCAACAGTGCGAGGACCCGGAGGTGCGGTTGACGATCAAGACCTTGCCCAGCTGCGCCGGGGCCTTGCAGGCCTTGTTCGCCCAGGCGCATCCGTACGAGGTGCCGCAATTTCTGACCGTGACGATGCAGGCCAGCCAGGCGTATTTCGATTGGGTGCGGGGAGAAGTGGTGGATCCAATCCCGTAGCTGGAGTGCGGGCCAAGCCGCACCCCGCCGAACAGCCTCACGCCAACAGCGCCAAGGCAAACTCCCGCGCGCTGAAGGTCTCCAGATCCTCCAGCTTCTCGCCCACGCCGATGAAATAGACCGGCACCGGCTTTTCCTGCGCGATCGCCGCCAGCACGCCGCCCTTGGCCGTGCCATCCAGCTTGGTCACGATCAGGCCCGTGAGCTGCAGGATCGCGTCGAACGATTTCACCTGCGCCAGCGCGTTCTGCCCGGTGTTGCCGTCGATCACCAGCAGCACCTCGTGCGGCGCCGACGGTTCGGCCTTGGTGACCACGCGCTTGATCTTGCGCAGCTCCTCCATCAGGTGCAGCTGCGTGGGCAGGCGACCGGCCGTATCGA
>JAQGMY010000335.1 GCA_028292105.1 Ramlibacter sp. | reverse complement strand
TCCTTGCCGATGAATTCCGCATAGCGGGCGGCCAGGTGTTCCTTGATGTACGCCAGGTACTTCTGCTCGGTTTCCGCCGGGAACTGTTCGCGCTCGATCTGCTGTTCGAGCACGTACATCAGGTGCACCGGGTTGGCGGCCACTTCGTTGGAGTCGAAGTTGAAGACCTTCGACAGGATCTTGAACGCGAAGCGCGTCGAGATGCCCGTCATGCCTTCGTCGACGCCGGCGTAGTCGCGGTATTCCTGGTAGCTCTTGGCCTTGGGATCGGTGTCCTTCAGGTTCTCGCCGTCGTACACCAGCATCTTGGAGAAGATGCTCGAGTTCTCGGGCTCCTTCAAGCGCGTGAGCACCGAGAACTGCGCCATCATCTTCAGCGTGCCGGGCGCGCAGACGGCGTCCTTGAGCGAGGAGTTCTGCACCAGTTTCTCGTAGATCTTGACTTCCTCGGTCACGCGCAGGCAGTACGGCACCTTGACCACGTAGATCCGGTCGAGGAAAGCTTCATTGTTCTTGTTGTTCTTGAAGGCCTTCCACTCGCTTTCGTTCGAGTGGGCCATCACGATGCCGTCGAACGGGATCGCGCCGAAGCCCTCGGTGCCCTTGAAGTTGCCTTCCTGGGTGGCGGTCAGCAGCGGGTGCAGCACCTTGATGGGCGCCTTGAACATCTCGACGAATTCCAGCAGGCCCTGGTTGGCCAGGCACAGGCCGCCGGAGTAGCTGTAGGCATCCGGGTCGTCCTGGGCAAAGCTTTCGAGCTTGCGGATGTCGACCTTGCCGACCAGCGCGGAGATGTCCTGGTTGTTCTCGTCGCCCGGCTCGGTCTTGGCGATGCCGATCTGCTTGAGGATCGACGGGAATCGCTTGACGACCTTGAACTTGCGGATGTCGCCGCCGTATTCCTCCAGGCGCTTGACTGCCCAGGGAGACATGATCTTCTGGGTGTAGCGGCGCGGGATGCCGTACTGCGATTCGAGCAGCGGGCTGTCTTCGTCGTTGCTGAACAAGCCCAGCGGCGACTCGTTGACCGGGGAGCCCTTGAGCGAGTAGAAGGCGACCTGCTCCATCAGCTGCTTGAGCCGTTCGGCGATGCTCGACTTGCCGCCGCCCACCGGGCCCAGCAGGTAAAGGATCTGCTTCTTTTCTTCCAGCCCCTGCGCGGCGTGGCGAAAGTGCGAGACGACCTGCTCGATGGGATCTTCAAGGCCGTAGAAGTCCTTGAAGGCCGGGTACACGCGCAGCACCTTGTTGCCGAAGATGCGCGACAGGCGCTGGTCGTGCCGCGTATCGACCATCTGGGGTTCGCCGATGGCGGCCAACATGCGTTCGGCTGCGGTCGCGTAAGTGAGGGGATCCCGCTTGCAGAGGTCGAGGTATTCCTCGATCGACAACTCTTCCTCTCGCGTTTTCTCGTAGCGCGTGAGGAAATTGCGGACAACGTCCATGAAGCCTCCTTCGTGTGCGACTGCAACCGGTGCAGTGCGGTGTCACTGTACTCCGAGGTCGGCGCCGTGCCTCATCAACTCCTGTAGGTCAAACGCCGACTTCACTGTAGGTGAACGGTAGATAAAAACAAGGGGTCAGAGTTGCTAGGCACAAACCCCAGACGCATGTAAACGACAGTGCGCGAACACCGCTTGCACGACACGAAAAACGCGCGGTTAACGACGGTGTACGCTTCATCCTGTCGCAACGCAAGACGCGCGCCCGCGAGCACCGAACTCAACTGGTGCGCGTGATTTTTTTCAGGTGCGGCGGATGATCGGGATCGTTGCCACGCGCCCGCGCCAGCGCCTCCACCATCGGATAGAAACTCTGGATCGCACAGACCGGATCCAGTTCCGGCAGTTCGCCTTGCACCAGCGGCAGGTTGGCGCCGGGCGTGCCTTGCGGCGCGGCCAGCAACACGCGTGCACCGCGCTCGCGCATCGCCTGCGCCAGTTCCAGCAAGCCGGGCTGCGCCGGCCCGCGCGGCGCGAACACGAGCAGCGGGTAGCCCTCGTCGATCAGCGCCATCGGGCCGTGCTGGATCTCGGCGCCGGAGAATGCTTCGGCCTGGATGCCGCAGGTCTCCTTGAACTTCAGCGCGGCCTCCATGGCGACCGGCAATCCGAGCCCGCGACCGATGACGAACAGGCGGTCCGCGTGCTGTAGGACAGGAATCGCATCCGACCAGTCCAGGGCGCACGCCTGCTCAAGAGTTTGCGGCAGTTTCTGCAGCCCCGCGAGCAGCGCCGGATCGTCCTGCCAGGTGGCGGTGAGGCGCGCCCCGGCGACCAGCTGCGCGATGAAGCTCTTGGTGGCGGCGACGCTCGCCTCCTGCCCGGCATGCAGCGGGAACAGCCACTCCGCGGCGCGCGCCAGCGGGGACTCGCTGTCGTTGACGAAGGCGCAGGTCACGGCGCCACGCTGGCGAAAATACTGCGTCGGCCCGACCAGGTCCGGGCTCTGGCCGGACTGGGAAAAGGCGAACGAGCCCAGCCCTTCGCTGCGAATCTCCGACTGGTAAAGGGTGACCAGCGACATCGGCATGGAAGTCACCAGCCGGCCAAGCCGCGCCATGATCAGGTAGGCGGCATAGTGCGCCGCGTGGTCGGAGCTGCCGCGGGCGATGGTGAGCAGCGACGACGGCGGTTGCGCGCGCAGCAGCGCACCGAAGGCGCGCCAGCGCTCGCCGTCCGCGGCCAGCTGCCGCGCGACCGCCTGCGGTGCTTCGCGTGCTTCATCCAGCATGCGCGACATCGATGCTTCCTCCTTCGACAAAGACTTGCTGCACGCGCAGATCACGATCGAGCATCACCACGTCGGCCCATGCGCCCGGCGCGATGCGGCCGCGGTCGGTGATCCCCAGGAAATCCGCCGCATGGGTGGAGACGCGGCGGGCCGCATCGTCCAGCGGAACCCCGACCACGTCGACCAGGTTGCGCAGCGCGCGGTCCATGGTCAGCGTCGAGCCGGCGAGCGTGCCGTCGGCCAGCCGGACCCCGCCCAGGCATTTGGTGACCGGCTGGCGTCCCAGGCGGTATTCGCCGTCCGGCATGCCGGTGGCTGCGGTGGAATCGGTGACGCAATACAGGCCCGGGATGCAGCGCAAGGCAGCACGAATCGCACCGGGGTGCACGTGCAGCAGGTCGGGGATGATCTCGGCGAACTGCGCGTGCGCCAGCGCGGCGCCCACCATGCCAGGCATGCGGTGGTGCAGCGGCGTCATCGCATTGAACAGGTGGGTGAAGCCGCGCGCCCCGCGGCCCAGCGCCTGCACGCCGTCCTCGTACGTGCCGAGCGTGTGCCCGAGCTGCACCCGGAAGCCGGCCGCCACCAGCAGTTCGATGGCGTCCATGTTCCCGGGCACTTCCGGCGCCAGGGTCAACAAGCGGATCGGCGCCAGTGCGTGCAGTTCCTTCAGTTCTTCCAGGGACACCGGCCGGGCGTAAGGTGGTTGCGCGCCCAGCTTGCCGGCATTGATGTAGGGCCCTTCCAGGTGCATGCCGAGCACCCGGGCCGCCCCCGGCGCACCATTTCGGCACAGCTCGCCGACTGGCGCCAGCGACAGCCGCAAGTCTTCCACCGGAGCCGTCATCGTGGTCGCCAACATGGCGGTGGTGCCGTGCCGGGCGTGGCAGCGCGCCACCTGCAGCGCCGCATCGCCGCCTTCCATGACGTCGCGCCCTGCTCCGCCGTGCACGTGGAGGTCGATGAAGCCGGGGATGAGCAGCGGCGCGTTGCCGTCACGCACAGCAGCCAGGGCGAGGGGCGCGCCTTCCACCGCTTCGATGCGGCCGTCGGCGCCGATGCGAAGGGAGCCATCCACCACACCCGCAGGCGTCAGGATGCGTCCCTTCAGCGTTCGCCTCACAGGGCTTCTTCCGTTTCCCTGAACCGGCGGCGCGCGAGGTTCAGTGCGCCCTCGGCGGCGCCGGCCTGCGGCGCCACGATGCGGCTGCGGACGGCCGGCCGCATGCGCGGGGCGAGCCGCTCGCCGATGCTGCCGCCCATGACCAGCGGCAAGCGCCCGCGCGGGTCCACGGCGAGCGCCAGTTCTTCCAGCGCCTCGGTCGCCTTGTGCAGGAGCAGCGCCGCGGCCGGATCCGTGTTCTCGCAGTCGAACACGGCCCGCGCGAGCTGGGCGAATTCGAACTGGCCGGCCTCGCCGCACCATGTCTGCAGTGCGTCGCGTTCGTCGCCGCAGTGCATCCACACGCGGCGCGCCAGCGGGCTCGGATTGGCACGGCCATCGAAGGCGGCCAGGCCGTGCCGCACGGCCTGCAGGCCGAGCCAGCCGCCGCTGCCTTCGTCATCCACGCGGAATCCCCATCCACCAACTGTAGCGCGGCTGCCGTCGGCGCGGAGCGCTTCGGCGATGCTGCCGGTGCCGGCGATGACGATCGCGCCCGGCTTGCCGTCGTGGGCACCGAGCAGCATGGTGAAGGAATCGGTCTCGGCCGTGACTTGTGCAAAGCCGGGGTCCCGCTCCAGGAATGCCTCGCGCCACGGCGCATGGCTGACGCCGGACAGGCCCGCCGCGAGGACGCAGCGGTCCCACGGCGGCACCGCCAGCCCGGCGCTTTCGAAGCCGGCGCGAATCGCCGCCAGCACGTTCGCCCAGGCTTGGACCATGCCCTGGCCGAGCGCCGACGGCCCGGCGATGCCGATGCCGACCGTGTCGCCGCTGGCCGTCTGGATCAGCGCACGCGTACCGCTGCCGCCGCCGTCGATGCCGATGAGGTAATCCACCATCAGGCGACTTGCCTCCGGCCGCTGCATTCCTCTTGCAGGTTCATGCCAGTTGGAGGTTCGGCGGGCGGCGGAGTTTCAGCTCGGCGGGGCGGAGACGGTCCCGTTCGGCTGTCAGCCGATCTCACGGACGAGCAACCCGGCTAAGCTTGTGCATGGCCGCGCCTCTCGCTTTCCATTTCGATTTCATCTCGCCTTACGGCTATTTCGCCAGCCTGACGGTGGAAGAACTGGCCGCGCGCCATGGCCGGCAGGTCGACTGGCGGCCCATGCTGCTGGGGGTGGCCGTGATGAAGGTCATGGGCCTGAAGCCGCTGCTGGACACGCCGCTCAAGGGCGACTACATGCGGCGCGACGTCTTGCGGCATGCGCGGCGTCACGGACTGCAGCTGGGACGCGACCTCAACGCATCGCCGGGCAATCCGCTGGCACCGGCCCGGGCCTTCTATTGGGTCAAGCAGCACCATCCGCACCTGCAGGCGCAGATGGCCCATGCGCTGTTCCACGCGTTCTGGGTGCAGGCCCGCGACCTCTCGACCCCCGAGGCGGTGGCGGCGATCGCCCTGCCGGCCGGCCTGTCGGCAGCCGAGGTGGCGCACGGCGCAGCCTCGGACGAGGCCGCAACGCTGTTGCGCAACGCCGTGGCCGCGGCCATCGGTGCCGGCATCTTCGGCTCACCCACGATCGTCGTGGACGGCGAGCCGTTCTGGGGCGCGGACCGCCTGCACGAAGTGGACGAATGGCTGTCCTGCGGCGGCTGGTGACGGGCCCCGTCATTGCCGCCCAGGCGGGGGTCCGGGACTCCTTGCCTTAACCCGCGAACCGGAAGCTGGTCGGCACGGCGATCGCACCCAGCGATTTGCGCAGCCTGTCTTCGACCCGCGCATCGCGCGGCGCCAGCACCGTCACCTCCACCCCGCAGCCCCCACCCTGCTCGCGCGCCACCACCCGCATCTGCACGCCGGGCAACGCCGCCGTGAATACCTCGTGCAGCTTCAGCTCCGCTGCCCGCAACCGCAAGGCGGGCTTGTAGATCTTGCCGATCGCGGTGACGGGCAAGGCGTCCAGCACCACCACCCGCCGCGGCACCGCAGGCCGCTCGTACACCTGCCCGGCGACCGCCGCGAGCAAGTCCTCCGCGCTCACGCGCATTCCCGGCTTGAGCGTGACGAAGGCGGCAGGCACTTCGCCGGCATGCGGATCGGGTTCGCCGACGACGGCGCACAAGGCCACCGCGGCATGCGCGAGGAAGGCGTCTTCGACCAGGCCCGGATCGATGTTGTGCGAGCCGCGGATGATCACGTCCTTGGCGCGGCCGGTGACGTGCACGTAGCCGGCATCGTCGATGTAGCCAAGGTCGCCGGAGACGAGCCAGCCCTGGTCGAACATGCCGGCGTCGCGAGACGCATCGGTGTAGCCGGGGCTGACGTTGGGGCCGCGCAGCACGAGGACCCCGGTCTCGCCCGCGGCGCATTCCTGCTCCACCACGGCCCGCCCTTCACGCCACGGCACCACGCGCACCTGCGTGTACGGCAGGCGCAGTCCGGCGGAGCCGGCCACGCGCGGCGCCAGGAAAGGCTCGATCGAGACGAGGCCGGCGCTTTCCGTCATCCCGAGGATGTTGCGCACCGGAATGCCGGTGACGGTCTCGAACCGCGCAGCCAGTTCGCTCGGCAGCGGCGAGCCGCCGGTGTAGGCCACGCGGATGCTGGAGATATCCGCATCGATCGGCAGGTTGGACAAGGCGGCGAGCACCGTCGGCACACAGGCCAGCGCGGTGACCCGTTCGCGCTGGCAGAACTTCCAGTAGCTGCGCATGAAAGCGGCATTGCGCAACCCGGTCACGGTGGGCAGCACCTGCGTCGCGCCGACCGCCAGCAAGGCGAGGCCGTACACGAACGCTCCCGCCACATGGAACAACGGGAAGCCGTTGATCTCCACGGTGCACTTGTCGAAGTCGTAGAAGCGGTGCGCGAACCAGGCGGCATGGGCCTCGTTGCCGTGCGTATGCCGCACCAGCTTGGGGGCACCCGTGGTGCCGCCGGTGTGGAACAGGGCGGCGACGCGATCGGGACCAGCATCCGGAGCGAAAGCGAGTTCGGCCGGTTCAGCATGCAATGCGGCCTGGAAGCTCTGCGCATCCGGAGCGAGGGACGGATCGATGCGCAGCACGGTCAGCTGCGCGATCCCGGGCACCCGCTGCAGCATGCCCCAGATGTCGACGTCACGGTGCGGCCCGAGCGCCACCACCACCTTGGCGCCGCTGGCCTGCAGCAGCGCGCCGATGTGCTCCGGCTGCAGCATGAAATTGACCGGGCAGGCGCAGCCCGCCAACTGCGCACCCCACAGCGCGTACTGCGCGGTCGGGATGTTCGGCGCGAGGATCGCCACGGCATCCCCGGGCCCCACGCCGAGACGGCGGAACAGGTTGGCCGCCCGGTGGATGTTGGCGACCAGCTCGGCGTAACTCACCGCCACCGGCGCAGTGGCGAGTTCGCCATCTGGCAGGTAGACGAACGCACTGTGCCCGGGAAAGCGCGCCGCCGCCGCGGCGATCAGGCCGTAGGTGCTGCGCGCCGGGATCGCTTCATCGTACGGGGTGCGCTCCAGGGCCTCGATGTCGGCGAGGGCCTTGAACGGTGCGCTCATGCCGGGGTCGGCTGCGCGGCGTCCAGGTTCAGCAGGCGTACCGCGTTGCCCTTCAGGATGCCGGGCATCACCTCGGGCTTGAAGCCGGCTTCCTCGAAGTCCTTCATCCAGCGCTCGGGCGTGATCAGCGGATAGTCGCTGCCGAACAGGATTCGGTCCTTGAGCAACGTGTTCGCGTATTGAACCAGCTGCTTGGGAAAATATTTGGGACTCCAGCCGGACAGGTCGATCCAGACATTGGGCTTGTGGGTGGCCACGGAGAGGGCCTCGTCCTGCCAGGGGAAGCTGGGGTGGGCCATCACGATCTGCATGTCCGGGAAATCGATGGCGACGTCGTCCAGGTGCATCGGGTTGCTGTATTCCAGCTTGAGGCCGCCCCCGCAGCGCATGCCGGAGCCGATGCCGCTGTGGCCGGTATGGAAGATGGTCGGCAGCTTGTGCGCGTTGATCACCTCGTAGATCGGCCAGGCCATGCGGTCGTACGGGTGGTAGCCCTGCACCGTCGGATGGAATTTGAAGCCCTTGACGCCTTCTTCCTTGATCAGGCGCTCGGCCTCGCGCGCGCCCATCTTGCCCTTGTGCGGGTCGATGCTGGCGAAGGCGCACATCATGTCGCTGTTCTCCCGCGCCGCCTGCGCGATCTCCTCGTTGGGGATGCGGCGGCGACCCAGCTGCGACTCGCTGTCGACCGTGAACATCACCAGCCCGATCTTGCGTTCGCGGTAGTACGCGATGGTCTCGGCGATGGTCGGGCGCCTCGCGTTGCGGAAGTACTTGTCGGCCGCGCGGTCGTACTCCTCGCCGTAGTTGTCGAAGGGATTCCAGCAGCTGACCTCGGCGTGCGTGTGCACGTCGATGGCGATGAGGTTCTTGTGGTCCACGGTGGTTGTCTCCTATTTCTCAGGGTAAGCCCTAGGACGGCGGGCTTGATATCGTTATTGTTTATAACAATAATTCGCCCACTCCGCAAACCCCAATGACCGCCAACAAAGACATCCAACTCGACATCGACGGCGACGTCGCCATCATCCGCCTGAACCGCCCCGCCTCGCGCAATGCGCTCAGCGATGCGCTGATCCTCGCCGTGCGCGACACGTTCGAGAACTTGCCGGACACCGTGCGGGCCGCTGTGTTCGAGGGCGAAGGCGAACACTTCTGTGCCGGCCTCGACCTGTCCGAGCTGAAGGAACGTGACGCCGGTGCCGGCCTGCATCACTCGCGCATGTGGCACGCCGCGCTCGAGCGGGTGCAGTACGGCCCGGTCCCGGTGATCGCGGCGCTGCACGGGGCCGTGGTCGGCGGCGGGCTCGAGCTGGCGTCCGCCTGCCACATCCGCGTGGCCGACGAAACCACCTTCTACGCGCTGCCGGAAGGCTCGCGTGGCATCTTCGTCGGCGGCGGCGGTGCGGTGCGCATCCCGCGCCTGATCGGCGCCGCCCGGATGGCCGACATGATGTTCACCGGGCGCGTCTACCAGGCCGAGGAAGGCGAACGCGCCGGCTTTGCGCAGTACCTGGTGCCCAAGGGCACGGCCTCCGCCAAGGCGCTCGAGCTCGCCAGGCGCGTGGCGCAGAACGCACCGCTGACCAACTATGCCCTGATCCACGCCCTGCCCCGCATCGCGGAGCAGCCCGCCGACCAGGGCTTCATGACCGAAGCCCTCATGGCGGCCATTGCCCAGAGCGCACCCGAGGCCAAGCAGCGCGTGCGCGACTTCCTGGAAGGCCGCGGCGCCAAGGTGAGCAAGGGCTGATCCCTTTTCCGAGAGCAGAGATGAACAACGCCACTTCCCGCGCGCCGCGCTACCGACCGCTCGGCTTCGGCGTGACCCGCGCCATCCTGCGCGACGGCGCCAACGGCATCCGCTACCTGCGCGCCGAGCCGGACCTGCAAGGCCATGCGCAGCGCATGACCGACCGGCTGGTGCACTGGGCCGAGACCACGCCGGACCGCGTCTTCATGGCGCGGCGCGAGCGCAGGGCGGACGGCAGCACCGGCGACTGGAACACCGTCACTTACCGCCAGGCCCTGGAGAGCGCGCGCAGCATCGGCCAGGCCCTGCTCGATCGCGGCCTGGACACCGAGCGGCCGGTGGCCATCCTCAGCGAGAACGGGCTCGACCACGCCTTGCTGGCGCTGGGCTGCCTCTATGCCGGCATCCCGCACTGCCCGGTGTCGCCCGCGTACTCGCTGGTCAGCCAGGACTTCGAGAAGCTGCGCCACGTGCTGGCCACGCTCACGCCCGGCCTGGTGTTCGCCGCCGACGCCCGCTATGCCAAGGCCATCGCGGCGGCGGTCGGCCCCGAAGTGGAAGTGGTGCTGGGCGAAGGGCGCCTGGAAGGGCGCAAGACCACCCCCTTGGCCGAACTGCTGGCCACCCCACCGACGCCAGCCGTCGACGCCGCGATGCGTGCCACCGGGCCGGACACCATCGCCAAGTTCCTGTTCACGTCCGGCTCGACCAAGCTGCCGAAGGCCGTGATCAACACGCATGGCATGTGGTGCGCCAACCAGCAGCAGATGCGGCAGTCGATGCCGGTGCTGGCCGAGGAGCCGCCGGTGCTGGTCGACTGGCTGCCCTGGAACCACACCTTCGGCGGCAACCACAACATCGGCCTGACGATCTACAACGGCGGCACGCTCTACATCGACGACGGCAAGCCGACGCC
>JAQGMY010000330.1 GCA_028292105.1 Ramlibacter sp. | reverse complement strand
CGGCACCCGCTCCCCGGGCCGCCGCCCCGGCGCCGGCGCCGGCACCCGCCGTCGCAACTCCGGCACCCGCACCGGCAGCCGCCACCCCGTCCGCCAACACCAGCGAAGTCGAAGCCGCGGTGCGCGCCTGGGCCGCTGCCTGGGCCGCCAAGGACATGAGCGGTTATCTCGGTGCCTACGGCAAGGAATTCGATCCGCCCGGCAAGATGTCCCGGTCGGCCTGGGAGGCCGAGCGCCGTGCGCGCATCGTGGGCAAGTCCAAGATCAACGTCCAGGTGAGCGACCTGCACGTCTCGGTCAATGGCAACAAGGCCATCGCCCGCTTCAAGCAGGCGTACAGTGCCGATGCCCTGAACGTCTCCAGCCGCAAGACGCTCGAACTGGTGAAGACGGGCGACCGCTGGACCATCGTGCGAGAAAGCACGGGCGCTTGAGGCCCCGGGCCCCGGCTGCTTAGGCGAAGGTTGTGCTGTTTGAACCCCAACCCAGGCTCCTCATGAAGAAGGCCTTGCTGGCACTGTGCTGCGCCGCCGTCCTCCCGCTTGCCGGGTGGGCCAACACCCTCGCGCGCAAGCCGGTGCCCGCCCCGGTGCGCAAGGCGCCAGTGCGCGACGGCGAAACCGAGGCGCGGCTGATCGAGATCTACAAGCTGATCGGCCAGGCGCAAACCCGCCAGGCACTGTCCCGGGCGCAAGCGCTGGTCAAGGACCACCCGAACTTCGCGCTGGCGCAGCTCGTCTACGGCGACCTGCTCACGGCCCAGCAGCGACCGGTGACGGCCTTCGGCGACGTGCCGGACATCACCCCCGGCAACGGCGGCCAGGCGCTGGCGGAA
Source organism: Ramlibacter sp. (assembly GCA_028292105.1). Taxonomy (GTDB): domain Bacteria; phylum Pseudomonadota; class Gammaproteobacteria; order Burkholderiales; family Burkholderiaceae_C; genus Ramlibacter. The sequence continues at coordinate 7,177 of JAQGMY010000330.1, read as the reverse complement.
CTGCGCGAAGAATCCCAGTTGCGCATGCGCGCCTTGCGCGAACGGCCCCCTGCAGGCGCCATCCCGGTCCAGTTCCTGCAGCTGTCTGCGAAGAACAAGCATGCGATCGCCATCGACACCTCGCGCGCCCGCCTGTACCTGTTCCAGAACGGCCCGGAAGGTCTGAAGCTGATCGGCGATTACTACATCTCGGTGGGCAAGTCCGGCACCGAGAAGGTGGAGGAAGGCGACCTGCGCACGCCGCTTGGCGTCTACTTCATCACCAGCAACCTCGACCCGAAGTCGCTCAAGGACTTCTACGGCGCGGGCGCCCTGCCGATCAACTACCCCAATCCGTACGACGCCCGGCGCGGCAAGACCGGCCGCGGCATCTGGCTGCACGGCACGCCGCCCAACCAGTTCTCGCGCGCACCCAAGGCCACCGACGGCTGCGTGGTGCTGGCCAATCCGGACCTGCAGCGGATCATCAGGACGGTCGAGGTGCGCTCGACGCCGGTGGTGATCGCGCCCTCGCTGCGCTGGGTGCCGCCGGTGCACGTGCAGGCCGACACGCGCCACTTCAACGACGTGCTGCAGGCCTGGCGCAGCGCCAAGGGCAGCGGCGACATCAACCGGCTGCTGGCCTTCTACACGCCGGACTTCGCCGTCAACGGCAAGACGCTGGCCGAATGGACGCCGCTGCTGAAGGTCGAACTCGGCAAGATGCGCGGGCGCGAGATCGAACTCAAGGACGTTTCCCTGCTGCGCTGGACCGACAACGCCGACACCATGGTGGTAACCTTCGGAGAGGTCGCCGCGGGCGCCCGCGCCGGTCCTGTCAAGCGGCAGTACTGGGTGCGGCAAGGCCCGCAGTGGAAGATCTTTTTCGAAGGAGTGATCGGTTGATGGTTTCGTTCACGCGCCGCGCTGCGGCTGCGATCCTGCTGGCCTGCGCCGCCGGCACCACGTTCGCCGCGGATGCCCCGCAGGTGAAGTTCTCGACGACCGCCGGCGACATCGTCGTCGAGGTCTATCCGGACAAGGCGCCGAAGACGGCCGAGAACTTCCTGCAGTACGTGCGCGACAGGCACTACGACGGCACGGTGTTCCACCGCGTCATCGACAACTTCATGATCCAGGGCGGTGGCATGGACCGGTCCATGGTCGAGAAGAAGACCCGCGCGCCGGTGGCGCACGAAGGCCGCGAGGCCTACGCCAAGGGCCTGAAGAACGAGACCGGCACTCTGGCCATGGCCCGCACCGCCGATCCCGAATCGGCCTCGGCGCAGTTCTACATCAACGTCAACAACAACGTGTTCCTCGACCCCAAGGGCAACAACCCGGGCTACACCGTGTTCGGCCGGGTCGTGAGCGGCATGGAAGTGGTCAACAAGATCAAGGGCGTGCAGACCGGTCGCGGCGACGTGCCGCTGCAGCCGGTGGTGATCACCTCGGCCACGCTCGTCAAGTAAGGAAGGTTTCCCATGAATCCCAAGGTTGAACTGCACATCGCGGGCCATGGCGTGGTCACGCTCGAACTCGACGAAGCCAAGGCGCCGAAGACCGTCGCCAACTTCCTGGCCTACGTGAAGAAGGGCCACTACGACCGCACGATCTTCCATCGGGTGATCGACGGCTTCATGATCCAGGGCGGCGGCTTCGAGCCCGGCATGAGCCAGAAGCCGACCGACGCGCAGATCGAGAACGAGGCCAACAACGGCCTGAAGAACGACAAGTACACCGTCGCCATGGCGCGCACCAACGCGCCGCACTCGGCGTCCGCGCAGTTCTTCATCAACATCGCCGACAACGAGTTCCTCAACCACAAGTCGCCCACGCCGCAGGGCTGGGGTTACGCCGTGTTCGGCAAGGTGGTGGGCGGCACCGAGATCGTCGACAAGCTCCGCAGCGTCAAGACCGGCAACCGCATGGGCCACGGCGACGTGCCGGTGGAAGACGTCGTCCTCGAGAAGGCGGTCGTGGTCTGAGGACCCGGGCCGTGGTGGCTGCGCCCATGGCGCAGGAACTGCGCGCCGCGCCGCACTGGCGCACCGTGGACTGCATTTCGGACCTGCACCTGCAGGCGTCGGCGCCCGCCACGTTCCAGGCGTGGCGGCGCTACATGCAGTCCACCCCCGCCGACGCCGTGTTCCTGCTGGGGGACCTGTTCGAAGCCTGGATCGGCGACGACGCCGCGCGCGAGCCCGGCTTCGACGCCGACTGTGCCGAGGTGCTGCGCCTCGCGGCCGCCCGCACCCCCCTCTTCTTTCTTTGCGGTAATCGCGATTTCCTGGTCGGCGAGCAACTCGCCCGCGACACCGGAATGGCGCTGCTGCAAGACCCCACCGTGCTCGCCTTCGGCCCGCGACGCTGGCTGCTGTCGCACGGCGATGCGCTGTGCATCGCCGACCACGAGTACATGGCTTTTCGCGAACAAGTGCGCGATCCGGTCTGGCAACGGGAATTCCTGGCGCAGCCGCTGGCGCAGCGGCAGACCATCGCACGCGGCATGCGGCAGCAGAGCGAGGCGCTCAAGCACACCGATCGGGTCTATGCGGATGTCGACGACGAGACCGCGCTGCAGTGGCTGCAAGCGGCGAAAGCGCAGGTGCTGGTGCACGGCCACACCCATCGGGCGGCGGAACACGCGCTCGATGCCACGCACCGGCGCATCGTGCTGAGCGACTGGGACGCCGACGCCGTGCCGCCGCGGCTGCAGGTGCTGCGGATCGAGCTTACCGGCGAGGTCCGGCGCATCGGGCTCGCCTGATGTGGGGCTGGCTGCGCGGCCGCCGCAGGGGGCCCGCCCTCCCGGACGGGCTGTGGCAACTCACCCTCGCCCGCTATCCATTCCTCTCGCAACGGCCGCCAGCGGACCTGCTGCGGCTGCGTGAGCTGACGGCCGAGTTCCTGGGACGCAAGGAATTCCATGGCGCCGGCGGGCTGGTGATCTCCGACGAGATCGCACTCGCCATCGCGGCGCAGGCCGTGCTGCCCGTGCTGCACCTGGGCCTGCGCTGGTATGACGACTTCGTCGGCATCGTGGTGCATGCGGACCAGGTGGTGGCGCGGCGCAGCGCCACCGACGACGCCGGGGTCGCGCACGAATGGGACGAGGAAGTGGCGGGCGAGGCCATGGACCAGGGACCCGTGATGGTGAACTGGCATGACGTGGCGCATGCCGGCACATCCGCCGCCCTGGGCTACAACGTGGTGATCCACGAATTCGTCCACAAGCTGGACCTGCGCGATGGCGTGCTCGATGGCTGCCCGCCGATGCGGTCGCGGCAGGCGCGGGACCACTGGCTGCAGGTGATGCGCACCGAGTACGAGCGCTTTCGCGAGCAGGTGATCGTGGCCGAGCGCTTCGGCGGCGCCAGGCCGTGGCTGGACGACTATGGCGCCACGGCGATCGACGAGTTCTTCCCGGTCGCCTGCGAGGCGTACTTCGTGAACCGCGAGCGGTTCACGCAGGACTTCCCCTAGCTGACGGAGTTGTTCGACGGGTTCTATCTGCCCGCACGCTGAACGCGGCAAGGTGCGCAGCAAAGCTGCACACCCTACGAAATCCGCATGCCGCCACAGGGTGTGCGGCGCATCCGTGCACAGCCCCGTCGCCCCGTAGGGTGTGCGGCGCAGCCGCGCACCGCCGCACGTGCCACAGGGTGCGCGACGCAGCCGCGCACCACCACGTGCCGCGTAGGGTGTGCGGCGCAGCCGCGCACCGCCCCCGACCTATCGCCGCAGCAGCGCCTTCAGCGCGTTCTGCAGGCGCCGCGCGGCGCCAGCCTCGTACGCTGTGGCCAGCACCTTCGCCACGTCCGCACCCCAAGTCTCCTGCGGAGTCGCCTCGTTGCGGCGCGTCAGCAGCACGAGCTGCAACTGCCGGCGAGCGCTGATCTGCTCGGCCGGGGTCGGCACCTCGGCGGCGATCTCCAGCCGCAACAAGGCTTCGGAGGCGTCGCCGCCGGCCGGCTTGGACAAGGCCTGGGTCCAGCCCTGCCGCACCTGCGGGCTGACCACCTTGCCCAGCTCCTGGTGGCTGGGCAGCTGGTCCGCCGCACGCTGTTCCCAAGCCGTCATCAACTGCGTCAGCGCTTCGCCATGGGCCTGCGCGGCCAGCTTGCGCAACGCCATCTGCGCGTGCTCCAGTGCATCGCGCTGGGCCCGGAAGGCGGCGTCGCCCAGGCGAGGACCTCGGTCCTCGAACTCGCGATCGCCGCGGAAGCCACCAGGGCCGCCGCGGTTGTCGCGCATGTCGCCGCCGCGCCCGCCGGGGCCGCCAGGACCACCCGGGCCGCCGGGACGACGCGCATCGAAGCGCCCGCCGCGCTGCGGCGGCGGCTCCGGCCGGCGACCGCCAGGCCGGTCGTCGCTCGAACGCATCGCCACCACTGGCTTGGGAGGCGGCTTGGCGGCAGCCGGCGCGGGTGCGGCGGCGGCCTCGGTTGCGGCCGGTGAATCGCCTTCGGCGGTGACCGTTTCGGCACCGGCATCGCCAGCGTCCTCACCTGCGGCAGCAGACGCGTCCGGCGCGGCCGGCTGTGCGGCGGGGGCGGCCGCGGCAGGAGCAGGCGCACGCGCCAGCCCCGCAGCCGCTGCCGCTTCCTCGTCGCTGCGCGCGCGCAAGGCCCGCTCCAGCGTTTCCATGGCCATGCGGATCTTCTGTGCATCGCCGCTGGCAGTGGCTTCTTCGACGGCGCGCGAAGCTTCGAGCACCGCACGGTCGCGCCCGGTCATCGCAGCCGCCGTCTTTTCGCGCTCCACCGTCTTGCGGTTGAACGCATCGTCGATCGGCTTGCGGAACGCGTCCCAGAGCTTCTGCTCGTACTTGCGCTCGAGCGGCACGGTCTGCGCTTCGGCCTGCCATCGCTGCTGCAGCGACTTCACGGCGTCGATGCGCAGCACGGGCGCGTCGCCCAGCACGCGGGCTTCCTCGATCATCGCGTTGCGGCGCTCGATGCTCTGCTTTTGCGCCTGCTCCAGCGGCGCGGCGGCCAGGCTGATCGCCTCCTTCCACTGCGGCTGCAGTTCGGCGAAGGCCTTCTCGCTCAGGTGGCCGGCCTCGCGCCAGCGGTCGCCGAACTGGTGCAGCGCGCGGTTGAAGCCCTTCCAGTCACCGTCGATGGCGTCCGGATACTTCGCCGCCCACGCCTTCACCTCTTCGATGAGGGCGAGGCGCGAGGCACGGTTCTCGGCAGCCTCACCCTTGACCTTGTCGAGCCATTCCTGCACGACCTTGTAAGCCTCGTTGCAGGCTTCGTCGAAGCGCTTCCACAGCGCGTGGTTGGGCGGCCCGCCCTGGTCGACCTGCTTCCACTGGTCGCGCAGGCTGCGCAGGGTCTCCTGCATCTTGCGGCCGCCGTAGCGCGGGCGGCGCACGCCAGGCACGGCCGGGGCGGCGTCGACCGCAGGGGCAGCAGTTGGGGCAGCGGACGTTTCCGTCGCCGAGGCTTCTGCCGCGGCGGGTTCGACCGTGGCAGCTTCTGCCGCAGGAGTCTGCGCCGCGGGCACTTCCGCTGCGGGCGCTTCGGTCGGAGTTTGCGCAGCCGGGGCGGCCGACGGGTCGGGTGCCGCGGTGTCCATGCTGGCCGTGGCCTGCGTGTCGGCGGCAGCCTCCGGGCTCACCCCGTTCGCCTCCGGTACAGCGACGGCGACATCCGCGCCTGCCGCATCGTCGCTCGGTGCAGCGGCCTGGGCAGCATCGGCGGCTTCAGCCGGACCCGCAGCTTGCGGGGCGCCGGCGGCGTCGACGGCCTGCTTGCGGCGGCGCGGCGGCCGCTCTTCGCCCGGCGCCCGCACGGGCACCGTCTCGAACAGCGCTTCGGCCTTCGCCACCAGTTCCTGGCGCAGCTGGTCGGCGCGCCAGCGCTGCCAGCCTTCCAGCTCGGTGGCCGCGCCCAGTGCCGCATGGGCCTGGGCTTCAACCTTCTCGTCGATCAGTTTGCCGTTTTCCTTCAGGGCGTTGCGCAACGCGGTGGCGGCGCCCGCCGTCGCCTTGCCGTGGCCCTGCGCCACTTCCTGTTCGAGCCTGGCGATCGCATCGCTCACTGCCTGGTTGCCGCGGGCCCGCACTTCCGGGTCGGCCTTCGGCTTGGGCGGCCGCGCCGGAGCTGCTTCGGCGGGCAGGCCGCGGCCTTGCCGCAGTTCGTCGGCCCAGACGGGCACCGGCGGCAGGGGTGCAGCGGCGTCCTGCGCAGCGGCAAGCGCCTGGGTGAGCGCGCTCTGGAAAGCGTCCCACACCGCCTGCAACTGGCCGCGCGAAGCTTCCAGCAAGGGCGGAAACTTCGGGTCGAGGCTGCCCCAGTTGGGGTCTTCCAGCAGGACCTGCGCCTGCGCCTGCCACTGGGGCACGTCGGTGCGCAGTGCGTCGGCTGCGGCCTGGGCGTCGCGCCACGACTTGGTGGAAAGCACCTCGATGCGCTGCGCCAGCAACACCGCTGCTTCGCGCTGGACCTGGACACGCGTCTGCAGGTCCTCGATGCCCTTCATGCGCTCGGCCAGCTGCTGCTTGACGCCGGCGAGCGGCTCGCGGCTGAGGGGCGCACCGGCCTTGGCGGCGTCACGCTGCCACGCCATCGCGTCGGCAATGTTCAGGCGCGGTTGTGCCAGCAGCACGCGCGCCTTCTCCGCCCATTCGGCGGCGATCGCCTCCTGGCCCTTGGCCCGCTTGATCTCGTCCAGCTTCTCGCGCAACAGGCGCGCGGCGCCCTTGTCGCGTCCGCTGAGTTCGCGGAACACCTCCTGCATCTGGTCGGCGGTCGGCTCGGTGGCGAGCCAGTCGCGCACGCGCGCAGCGCGCTCGCCGGAGGTCGGCGCGGAAAAGGCACCCCCGGTCAGCGCATCCAGCGCCTGGGTGTCATGGGTTTTCAAGGTGCTCACTGCAGGATTTCTTCGGTGGAAAGGAAAGCCCCCGGGCGGGGGGCTGGGTTCGTATTCTCGCTGCTTCTCGCCAAGGCGTGGCCAAGCGGGGCCAGGGACCACCCGGAGCAAGCGGAAATGAGAAAGCCCGGACAGGCGCCTGAGGCCACCTGCCGGGCTGGACGGCGCGACCCATGTCGCTGCCGTCTGGGTTCGCGATGCGGGTTTGGTGTCCGCACCGCGCCGGAGGCAATGATTGCCTCCAAGTGGGGCCGGGGCTGCCACGGAGTGTGGCCCTACCGGCTGACGTCCGATCACTCGGACCCTTCCACTCTAG
>JAQGMY010000324.1 GCA_028292105.1 Ramlibacter sp. | reverse complement strand
AGCTGGTTCAGGCGCGGCATCAGCTTCTTGGGCGCGGCCGGATCCAGGAAGCCGATCGCCGCCAGGGCGTCCTCCCAGTGCTGCAGCATGCCGGCGACAGCAGCGGCGTCGGCAGCGGCGGCTCGCGCCGGAGGTGGCCCATCGAATCCCCCCAGCGCCAGCCGCCACTCGTAGGCGATCACCTGGATCGCCGCTGCGAGGTTCAGGGAGCCGTAGTCCGGTGACACCGGGATGCGCAGTGCGGCATGGCAGCGATAGACGTCCTCGTTGCGCATGCCGTAGCGCTCGGACCCGAACAGGAAGGCGACGCGGTGGCCGGCGCTCGCAGCCGAGGGCAGGTGCTCGCGTGGCGTGACGGTGGGAGGCCCGAAGTCCCGGGCCGTCATGACGGTGGCACAGACGTGGGTGACGCCCTCCAGCGCCTCGGCCAGGGTGGCCACGGCGCGCGCCTTCTGCAGTACGTCGACGGCGCCGCTGGCACGTTCGACCGTCTCGTCGCGGGTCAGCACGTCCTCCCAGCGGGGATTGACCAGCACCAGGTCGTCGAAGCCCATCACTTTCAAGGCACGGGCGGCGGCGCCGACGTTGCCGGCGTGGCTGGGCTGGATCAGCACGAATCGTGTCATGCCCCGATTGTCCGGTACGCGCAAGAACGTAAGGAGGAGCCGCAAGCCCCTTCGGAACCGCTCTGACACCCCGGCCGCTAAAATCGGGCTAACGTGGCTCCTCCGCATCGGCGGTGAAGCCTTCCGTCCCCAGGACGAAGCTCTTCGCACAACTCATGTCGTCCAATCAGCACCCCATGCTCAACATGGCCGTCAAGGCCGCCCGCGCCGCCGGCGCGATCATCAACCGCGCGGCGCTCGACATCGAGTCGGTGCGCATCTCGCAAAAGCAGGTCAACGACTACGTCACTGAAGTCGACCACGCCAGCGAGCAGGCCATCATCGAGACGCTGCTGACCGCCTACCCGGACCACGGCATCCTGGCCGAGGAATCCGGCCGCGAGCATGGCAATGCCACGGCCGATCACGTCTGGGTGATCGACCCCCTGGACGGCACCACCAACTTTATCCACGGCTTCCCGGTCTACTGCGTCAGCATCGCCCTGCTGGTGCGCGGCCGCGTCGAGCAGGCCGTGATCTACGACCCGACCCGCAACGACCTCTTCACCGCCACGCGCGGCCGCGGCGCGTACCTCAACGACCGGCGCCTGCGGGTGAGCAAGCGCATCCAGTTGAAGGAATCGCTGGTGTCCACCGGCTTCCCGTTCCGGCCCGGTGACAACTTCAACGTCTATCTGCGCATGATGTCCGAGGTCATGAAGGTCACCGGGGGCCTGCGCCGACCGGGCGCGGCCGCGCTCGACCTGGCCTACGTCGCCGCCGGCTACACCGAAGGTTTCTTCGAGACCGGCCTGTCGCCGTGGGACGTGGCCGCGGGCTCGCTGCTGGTGACGGAAGCGGGCGGGCTGGTGGGCAACTTCACCGGCGAGGCCGACTTCCTGGAGCAGCGCGAATGCGTCGCGGGCAACCCCAAGATCTACGGCCAGCTGGTGAAGATCCTGCAGAAGTACAGCAAGTTCGCCAGCGCCGGTGAAAAGGCCGACCTGCGCCAGAACACGCCGACCCTGGTGGATCCGGGCATGGCGCCAGGCGCCCGCGTCGCGCCGGCCGCGCGGATCGAAGAGGGGCCCGTGCAAGAGGGCTGAAGATGCCTGTCGGTATCCGCTTCGACGGCCACAGCTGGCCGACGCTGCTGCTCACCGCCGTGGCCGCGGCCTTGCTGGCCATCCTGGCCCACGCGATCTCGCTCCGCGTGTTGCGCCGTGCAGTGCGCGGCAGTGTCATCGTCAGCGCGATGCTGGAGCGGACCCAGCGAGCCGCTGCCTTCGTCTGGCCGCTGCTCGCGATGCAGCTGGTCTGGCAGGCGGCGCCCGAGGAGCTGGACAACATCGCCCAGATGCGCCACGTCAACGGCATCCTGCTGATAGGCGCGCTGACGGCACTGGCGATGGCCGTGATCGGCGGGCTGGCGGACGGCCTGATCGCCCGCCATCCGGTGGACGTGGAGGACAACCTCCATGCCAGGCGCATCGAGACGCAGACCCGGGTGCTGTCCCGCAGCGCGCAGGTGCTGGTGCTGATCGGCGGCACCGCGATGGCGCTCATGACCTTCCCCGGCGCGCGGCAGCTCGGTGCCAGCCTGCTGGCGTCGGCCGGTGTGCTGGGCATCATCGGCGGCCTGGCGGCGCGGCCGGTGTTCAGCAACCTGATCTCGGGCCTGCAATTGGCACTGGCGCAGCCGCTGCGCATCGACGACGTGCTGATCGTCAAAGGCGAATATGGGCGCGTCGAGGAGATCACCGGGACCTACGTCGTGTTGAAGATCTGGGACGAGCGCCGCATGATCGTGCCCCTGCAGTGGTTCATCGAGAATCCGTTCGAGAACTGGACGCGAACGGGCTCCGCCATCCACCAGTCGGTGTTCCTGCACGTCGATTTCGCCACGCCCCTGGAGCCGCTGCGCGCCGAATTGAAGCGGATCGTCGAGGCCGCCCCCGAGTGGGACCACCGCACCGCGACGCTGGTGGCGATCGACACCACGCCGCAGACCCTGAAGATCCGCGCCCTGGTGTCCGGCTCGAACTCGGGCCGCGCCGGGGACCTCGGCTACAAGGTGCGCGAAGGCCTGCTGGCCTTCATGGCACGCGAATACCCCGAGTGCCTGCCGCGCGTGCGCAACGCCAACGACAACCGCGAACTCGGCGCGGTCGAAGGCGAGGGCAAGGGCGATGGGCAGCTGGCCAACCCACCGGGCTTGAACAGCTGAGGCCGGCGGCTGGCGGGCGGCCCTTGCCCACTGGCAGCGGATGAACAGAGGCGGCGTACCCTGCCGCCGGCTGGGGCACCGCGGCACGCGCGGGATAATCGCGCCTGCATGAATGCGAATCCGCCCGTCGACCTGAGCAAGCACACCCCCATGATGGCCCAGTTCTGGGCGATCAAATCGGAGTTCCCCGACACCCTGCTGTTCTACCGCATGGGCGACTTCTACGAGCTGTTCTACGACGACGCCGAGAAGGCGGCGCGGCTGCTCGACATCACCCTGACGCGCCGCGGCATGTCGGCCGGTGAACCGGTGGTGATGGCCGGCGTGCCCTTCCACTCGGTCGACGGTTACCTGGCGCGCCTGATCCGCTGCGGCGAATCGGTGGCCATCTGCGAGCAGGTCGGCGAGGTCGGCGCCAGCAAGGGGCCAGTGGAGCGCAAGGTGATCCGGGTGGTCACGCCCGGCACGCTCACCGACACCGAGCTGCTCACGGAAAAATCCGAGGCCGTGCTGCTGGCCGTGCACCAGGGCGCCAAGCACCGCGTCGGCCTGGCCTGGCTGAGCGTGACGCAAGGCGCGATCCAGCTGGCCGAGTGCGACGGCGACGGCCTGGCGGACTGGATCGCCCGCATCGCTCCGAGCGAGCTGCTGCACAGCGCCGACGTCACGCCGGTGTTCCGGCAAAAGCTGCAGGCCTTCCGGGGATCGTTGCCGGTGACGCAGCGGCCCGAGTGGCAGTTCGATGCCGGCCTGGGCCAACGCAAGCTGCTGGAGCAGTTGCACGCGGCCAGCCTGTCGTCCTGGGGCGCCGAAGACCTGCCGCATGCGCACGCCGCAGCCGCCGCCCTGCTGGCCTACGCCGAACACACCCAGGGCCGGGCGCTGTCGCACGTGCAGCAGCTGCTGGTGGTGCGCGACGGCGAGCGCATCGAGCTGCCGCCCGCCACCCGGCGCAACCTGGAACTGGTGCAGACCCTGCGCGGCGAGGACAGCCCCACCCTCTTCTCGCTGCTCGACACCTGCATGACCGGCATGGGCAGCCGCATGCTCAAGTCCTGGCTGCTCGAGCCGCTGCGCGATCGTGGCGTCGCCACGCAAAGGCTGGACGCCGTCGCCGGCCTGCGCGAAGGCCTGTGGCAGAAGCTGCGCAACGAGCTCAAGGGCGTGAGCGACGTCGAACGCATCACCGCGCGCATCGCGCTGCGCCAGGTGCGCCCGCGTGAGCTGGTCGGCCTGCGCTGGGCGCTGGCGAAGGCGCAGCAACTGGGCGGGATGCTGGACGGCTTGCCCGGCCTGCTGTCGAATGCCGCGCACGACCTGAAGCCGCCCTCCGGCTGCACCGAGCGGCTGGCCGCCACGCTGAAGGAAGATCCGGCCGCCCTCGTGCGGGACGGCGGGGTCATCGCCACCGGTCACGACGGCGATCTCGACGAGCTGCGCGCCATCCAGGACAACTGCGACGGCTTCCTGCTGGAGCTGGAGGCGCGCGAGCGCGCCCGCAGCGGCATCGCCAACCTGCGCGTGCAGTACAACAAGGTGCACGGCTTCTACATCGAGGTCTCGCAAGGCCAGTTGCAGAAGGTGCCGGACGACTACCGGCGGCGCCAGACGCTGAAGAACGCCGAGCGCTTCATCACGCCGGAGCTGAAGGCTTTCGAGGACAAGGCCCTGTCGGCGCAGGAACGGGCGCTGGCCCGCGAGAAGTGGCTCTACGAGCAGATGCTGGACGCGCTGCAGGAGCACGTGCCCTGCCTCACCCGGCTGGCGCGCGCGCTGGCGACGCTGGACACCTTGTGCGCCCTGGCGGAACGCTCGCTCACCCTGAACTGGTGCCGTCCGCAGTTCATGCGCGAGCCCGGCATCGAGATCACGCAGGGCCGGCATCCGGTGGTGGAGGGGCGGCTGGCGGAAACCAGCGGCGGCTCCTTCATTCCCAACGACACGCGCCTGGGTGCCAGGCAGCGCATGCAGATCATCACGGGGCCCAACATGGGCGGCAAGTCGACCTACATGCGGCAGGTGGCGATCATCAGCCTGCTGGCCGCGGTCGGCTCCTTCGTGCCGGCGCAGGCCTGCCGCCTCGGTCCGATGGATGCGATCCACACCCGCATCGGCGCGGCCGACGACCTGGCCAACGCCCAGTCCACCTTCATGCTGGAGATGACCGAAGCCGCCCAGATCCTGCATGCGGCCACGGCGCACAGCCTGGTACTGATGGACGAGATCGGCCGCGGCACGTCCACCTTCGATGGCCTGGCTCTTGCATCGGGCATCGCCGCGCACCTGCACGACAAGACCCAGGCCTTCACCCTGTTCGCCACCCACTACTTCGAGCTGACCGAGTTCCCGGCCAGGCACCATGGCGCGGTCAACGTGCACGTCAGCGCCACCGAGTCGGGCAGCGACATCGTGTTCCTCCACGAGATCCAGCCCGGGCCGGCCAGCCGCAGCTACGGCATCCAGGTGGCCCGCCTGGCCGGCATGCCGGCCGCCGTGGTCAACCACGCGCGCCATGCGCTGGCGTCGCTGGAGCAGCAGCAGGAACTGGCGCGCGAGCAGGTCGACCTGTTCGCCACGCCGCCCGAACCGGTGGATGCCGGCCCCAGCCCGGTGGAAGCGGCGCTGCGCGCGCTCGAGCCAGATACCATGAGCCCGCGCGAGGCGCTCGACGCGCTGTATGCGCTGAAGAAAAAACTGGATTCCAAATGACCTATTGCGTCGGCATCAAGCTCAACGCC
>JAQGMY010000314.1 GCA_028292105.1 Ramlibacter sp. | reverse complement strand
TGCAGCGCGCCCGCGTCGAGGCCCCGTTCGACGGGATCGTGATCAAGGGCGACCTGCGGCAGAACCTGGGTGCGCCGGTGCAGCGTGGCGAAGTGCTGATGGTGCTGTCGCCCAACGACAGCTTTCGCCTGATCCTGGAAGTGGACGAGGCCGACCTGGGCGCGGTGCATCCCGGCCAGCACGGCGAACTCGCCCTGGCGGCGCAACCGGAACATCCGCTGCGCTTCGTCACGCGGCGCATCGTGCCGGTCGCCGCCACCAGCGAAGGCCGCAACTTCTTCGAAGTCGAGGCCAGCCTGCAGGACAAGCTGCCGGAACTGCGCCCGGGCCTGAGCGGCGTCGCCAAGGTGGATGCCGGCTCGCGCTCGATCGGCTGGCTGCTGTCGCATCGCGCGGTCGACTGGCTGCGGCTGGCCTGGTGGAAGGTCACGCCCTGGTGAGCGATCCGCTGGTCAGCACCTCCTGGCACCGGCTCGGGCCGCTGCGGCCCACGTTGGCCGCCGGCCTGAAAGTGGTGCGCCAGGAGGTTCGGGGCCAGGTCTGGCACGTGCTGGTGGAGCCGCAATCGGGGCGCCAGGTGCGGCTCAATCCCTCGGCCTATGCGCTGGTCGCCGGCTTCGACGGCCACGAAACCGTCGACACCATCTGGCAGCGGCGGCTGGCACAGGAGCGGGAGGCCGCCCCCACGCAGGACGAAGTGCTGCGCCTGCTGGCGCAGTTGTTCCGCGGCGGCATGGTGCGCTTCGATGCCGCACCGCACCTGTCGCTGGTGTTCGCGCGCCGTGCCGACGACGACCGGCAGCGCCGCAAGGGTTTCCTCAATCCGCTGGTGCTGCGCCTGCCGCTGTTCGACCCGACGCGGTGGCTGCGGCCGCTGTCGCCGGTCGCCGATGCCCTGTTTCGCCCGGCGGTGTTCGTGGTCTGGCTGCTCGCCGTGCTGCTGGCGCTGCTGGCTGCGGGTACCCATTTCAGCGAGCTGCAAAGCGACGCTTCGCGGCTGATGGGAACGCCCTCCAGTTACCTGATCGCCTGGTTCTGCTATCCGGTGATCAAGTTGGTCCACGAACTCGGACATGGGCTGGCGGTGCGCCGCTACGGCGGCGATGTGCGCGAATTCGGCGTCTCGCTGATGATGCTGACGCCGGCGCCCTACGTGGATGCGAGCGCGGCCAGCGCTTTCCCGCGGGCCGCGCAGCGTTTGCTGGTGAGCGCCGCGGGGATCCTGGTGGAAATCGCGCTGGCGGTGCTGGCGCTGGCCGTGTGGTTTGCGGTGACCCCGGGGCTGGTGCGCAACGTGGCGCTGGTCGTGGTGCTGGTCTGCTCGATCTCCACCCTCCTGTTCAACGGCAATCCCCTGCTGCGGCTGGACGGCTACCACGTGCTTTGCGATGCGCTGCAATTGCCGAACCTCGCCTTGCGCAGCCAGGCCTGGTGGTCGCGGCGCTGGCGCAGCCTGATCGGCTCCGAACGCCGCGGGCCGGCGCAGCTGCTCGCGCCCGGCGAACGCAAGTGGCTGGTGGCCTATGCGCCCGCTTCGGCGGTGTATCGCCTCGTGCTGTTCCTCACGCTGGTGTTCTGGATCGGGCGCCAGTCCTGGCTGCTGGGCCTGCTCGCCGGCCTCGCGTTCGCCGGCTGGCTGGCGTACCTGTCGTGGCGCTGGGCGCGCGGCTCCGCTGCCGGCGACAACGATCCGGCGCTGCGCCGCCGCTCGGTGCGTGCCGCGCTGGCGGTCATCGCGGTGGCCGGCGTCGTGCTGTTCGCGGTGCCGGCGCCGCAGTACGTCATCGCGCGCGGCATCGTCTGGCCGCCGGACGCCGCCCAGGTGCGCGCCGGTGCCGCCGGTTTCGTCGAGCGGGTGGCGGTGGCGCAGGGCTCGCTCTCGCAAGCGGGCGAAACGCTGGTCGTGCTGGCCGATCCGACGCTGGTGTCGACGCGCGAGCGCATCGCCGCCGAGCGCACCGGGCTGCTCACGCAGCAGTACGGCGCCTTGCTGAACGAGCCGGTCCGGGCCAGCGGCATCGCCCAGGACCTGGAGCGCAACGACGCTGAAATGGCGCGGGTGGACGAACAACTCGGCCAACTGGACATCCGCGCGCAGTCGCCGGGCGAAGTGGTCTGGGCGCGGCCGCAGGACCTGCCCGGCAGCTTCGTGCGACGCGGCGCGATGCTGGGACACCTGCTGGCGCCCGGGCCGGGGCATGTGCGCGTGGCACTGCTCGAAGAGGAGTTCCTGCGCACCCGCGGCCATGTGCAGGGCGTCGAGATCCGGCTGGCCGACACGCCGTGGCAGTCCTACGCGGGCCTGTTGGCCGACGCCACGCCGGGCGCCACCACGGAGCTGCCGGCGGCGGCCCTGGGCGACCGCTTTGGCGGGCCGATCCCGGTGGATCCGGCCGATGCCTCCGGCACCAAGGCGCGCGTGCCGCTGTTCCTGCTGGACGTGGCGGTGCCGCAGCTGCGGCCCACGGCGATCGGCGGCCGTGCCTGGGTCAAGCTGGTGCTGCCGCCGCAGCCGCTCGGCCTGCAGTGGGTGGCGCAATTGCGGCAACTGCTGATCAAGCAATTCAATCCGACGGGGCAGGCGTGATGCCCGGCGGGGCCTTGTCCTGGCCTTTCCCCGGGCTGCTGTGGGGCAGCTATCCGCAGCGGCGTCCCACCACGGCCGCACCGGTGCCGGCGCCGCAGCTCGGACGGCGGGCGCTGGTCGCCGTCGCGCAGCAGTTGCATGGGCGGCTCGAACCTCCCGTCAGCGTCGACGCGCTGCTGGCGCAGGTGCGGCAGGTGCCGGAAGTCCACCGCGACGCGGACTGGCTGGCGCTGGCGCTGCAGCTCGCGGCCACGGCGCTGCGCGAAACCATGGGGCTCAAGGCGCATTGGCAGCAGCTGATGGCCGCGCGCGCGCTGCTGGACCAGCGGCTGGTCGAGATGGACACGGGCGAGGGCAAGACAGCGGCCATCGCGCTGGGCGCGGCCGTGGCGGCGCTGGCGGGCACGCCGGTGCATGTGGTCACCGCCAACGACTACCTGGCGCAGCGCGACGCCGAGCACCTGCAGCCGTTCTTCGCCCGCCTGGGCCTCAGTGTGGGCTACGTCACGCAAGCGATGGAAGCGGATGCGCGGCGGACGGCGTATGCCTGCGACGTCACTTACTGCACCGGCAAGGAGCTGGGTTTCGACTACCTGCGCGATGCGCTCGCGCAACCGGCCGACCTGTCGCCGCTGGAGCGGCGCCTGCGGGCCAGTGGCGCCGGCTCGCGCGGCCCCGTGCTGCGCGGGCTGTGCATGGCGATCCTGGACGAAGCCGACACCGTGCTGATCGACGAGGCGCGCGTGCCACTGGTGCTGGCGCAACCGGCCCAGGCGCCGGCCGAGGAAGCTTTCCTGCGCCGGGTGCTGGCCGCGGCGGCAGCCTTTCGCCAGGGCGAACACTTCCGCCACGATGCCGCTGGTGCGCCCAGGCTGACGCCGGCCGGCGAAGCGCAGGTGCTGGCCTGGCCGGCCGAGGCCAATCCGCTGCTGGGACATCCGCAGCACCGCACGACGATCGCCGAACTGGCGCTGTATGCGCTGCACGTGTTGCAGCGCGATCGTGACTACGTGGTGCGGGATGGCCAGGTGCTGCTGGTCGACGACACCACGGGCCGGGCGGCGCCCGGACGCGCCTGGTCGCGCGGGCTGCACCAGCTGGTGGAGCTCAAGGAGCAACTCGCACCGACGCTGCGCAACAGCACCGTGACGCAGATCACGTTCCAGCGCTTTTTCATCCGGTACCTGCGGCTGGCCGGAATCAGCGGCACGCTGCGCGGCGCCGGCTTCGAACTGCGCTCCGTTTACGGCCTGCGGACGGTGCGTGTTCCGGCCCGCACGCCGCGCCAGGTGCGCCACGGCGGCAGCCACCTTTTCGCCGACAGCCACGCGCTGTGGCGAGCGGTCGCGGAGCGCGCGGAGGTCCTGCGGCAGCAGGGCCGGCCGGTGCTGGTCGGCACCGAAACAGTGGGCCAGTCGGAGCAGCTGGCTGCCGTGTTGCGGGCCCGCGGCCTGGCCCCCGTGGTGCTGAATGCGCGGCAGGATCGCGAGGAGGGCGAGGTGATCGC
>JAQGMY010000289.1 GCA_028292105.1 Ramlibacter sp. | reverse complement strand
GCGGCGGAACAGGCTCTTGGGGCTCATGGTGTCTCCAGTGGTTGCGGGAAGGGAACTCTCACAGGCCGGCGCCGAGGAACTGTTGCAGTTCCGCCGTCTGCGGCCGGTCGAACATCTCGGCGCCGCCTTGCTCCCAGACGCGGCCCTGGTGCATGAACAGCGTGGTGTCGGCGACGCTGCGCGCGAATGCCATCTCGTGGGTGACCAGCACCATGGTCATGCCACCGGCGGCCAGGTCGGCCATGACCTTGAGGACTTCGCCCGTGAGCTGCGGGTCGAGCGCCGACGTCACCTCGTCGAACAGCATCACCTGGGGCTCCATGGCCAGCGAGCGCGCGATCGCTACGCGCTGTTGCTGGCCGCCCGAAAGCTGTTCCGGATAGCTGCCGGCCTTGTCCGACAAACCGACCTGCGCGAGCACCCGGGCGGTCAGCTCGCTGGCCTCCGCGCGCGTCTTGCCCTTGCTGTGCCGCGGCGCCAGCGCGATGTTCTCGGCGGCCGTGAGGTGCGGGAACAGGTTGTAGCTCTGGAAGACGATGCCGACGTCGCGGCGCAGTTGGCGCAGGTCGAGCTTGGGATCGCTCACCTCGTGGCCGCACACCTGGATGCGGCCCTGGTCGATCTGCTCCAGCCGGTCGATGCAGCGCAGCGCGGTGCTCTTGCCCGAGCCGCTGCGGCCGATGACGGCGAACACCTCGCCCTTGTTCACACTGAAGCTCACGCCGTCCAGCACCTTCAGGGCGCCGAAGCTCTTGTGCACGTTTTCGAGCTGGATGATGCTCATGCGGCGGCGACCTCCACGCGGTGGGCCACCAGCAGGCGGCGTTCCAGTTGGCGGCTCCACCACGACAGCGGGAAGCAAAGCAGGAAGTAGAGACCGGCGACGAGCATGTAGACCAGGAAGGGTTCGAAGAGCGAGTTGTTCACCACCTGGCCGGCGCGTGCGAGTTCGACGAAGCCGACCACCGACGCCAGCGAAGTGTTCTTGACGATCTGCACCATGAAGCCCACCGTGGGCGGCGTCGCGATGCGCAGGGCCTGCGGCAGCACCACCAGCCCCATGCGCTGCACCTTCGACAGCGCCAGGCACTCGGCGGCCTCCCACTGGGTGCGCGGCACGGCCTGGATGCAGCCGCGCCAGATCTCCCCGATGTACGCGCTGACGTAGATCGTCATCGAGACGCCCGCGGCCACCAGCGCCGGCAGGCTGAGGCCGACGATGCTCAGGCCGAAGTACGCCAGGAACATCAGGATCAGCAGCGGCGTGCCTTGTACCAGTTGGACGTATCCGGTGGACAGCCAGCGCAGCGGCCGCAGCGGCGAGATGCGGCACAGGGCGACCACGAAGCCGAGCAGCCCGCCGCCGATGAACGCGATGAGCGAGAGCACCAGCGTCCAGCCCGCGCCTTGCAGCAGGAACACGAGGTGGTTGGCGTTGAAGGCGACGTTCACAGCGGCGTCCCCAGCTTGCGGCGGCGCGTGAACAGCACCTGGCCGGCGCCCCAGAAGGCGCCTCGCATCAGCAGCGACAGCAGCAGGTAGAACACCGCCACCACCGCGTAGGTTTCGAAGGAACGGAAGGTGTCCGACTGCACCCGGTTCGCAATGGCCGTCAGCTCCTCGGCCGAGATCTGCGACGTGATGGACGTGGCCAGCATGAGCAGCACGAACTGGCTGGTCAGCGCCGGATAGACCCGCTCCATCGCCGGACGCAGGATCACGTGCCAATAGATCTGGGCGCGCGACAGCGCCAGGCACTCCGCCGCCTCGACCTGGCTCTTGTGGATCGACTCGATGCCCGCGCGCATGATCTCGGTGGTGTAGGCCCCCACGTTGATGACCATCGCCAGCACGGCGGCAGTGAAGGCCGGCACCTTCAGCCCGATGCTGGCGAGCCCGAAGTACACCAGGAAGATCTGCACCAGCAAGGGCGTGTTGCGGATCGCTTCGACGTAGATGGCGCAACCGCGCGCCACGGCGGGGTTGCGGCTGCCCCGGCCCACGGCGCACAAGGTTCCGATGAGCAGCCCCAGCAACGTCGCGGCCAGCGACAACTTGACGGTCAGCCAGGCGCCGTGCAGGAACAGCGGCCATTGCGCCAGCACGCTGGTGAAGTCGAACTTGTAGGTCATGGACAGGCCAGCGCGGATGGGCTCGCCACTTGCGGCATGGCCTCGAGCTCGTCGTACCGGGGGATCGATGCCTGGGCGCCGGCCCGCGTGACGCAAAGGGTGGCGGCCTGGATTCCCCGCATGACCGCCGCGTCCATCGAATGCCCGGCAACCCGCGCCGCGCACAGGGCGCCGATGAAGGTATCGCCCGCGGCAGTGGTATCGACCGGCCGCACCGCAAGCGCGGCAAAGTGGCGGCAGCCCATTTCGTCGGCGACCACGACGCCTTGGCTCCCCAGGGTCACGATGGCCGTCGACGGCCCGCGCCGGCGCAGGGAGGACGCAGCCGCCGCCGCGCTTGCCGGATCGGCCACAGGCAGGCTCGCCAGCCCGGCGGCCTCGATCTCATTCATCACGAGGATGTCGACCAGGGACCAGAGTTCCGCCGGAAGCTGGCAAACGGGCGCGGGATTCAGCACGACGGTCCCACCGTTCGCGCGCATCATCCGGGCCGCCAGGACGACTTCAGGCATCGGCACTTCGCACTGCAGGAGCAGGAATTGCCCGGGCACCGCCTGCCCGAGGACCTCCTGGTCGGCCTGCAGCAATTCGTTGGCGCCGGGGACGAGGGTGATGCGGTTCTCGCCCTCGTCGTCGACCATCACGACCGCGACCCCGGTGCTCGCCTCGACTGCGCGGACATGTGTGACGGCTATCCCGTCCGCAGCCAGGGCGTTGCGCAAGGCATCGCCGAAGCCGTCCCGGCCCACGCATCCCACCATGGCGACGCGGGCTCCTTGTCGGGCGCAGGCGACGGCTTGATTCGCACCCTTGCCGCCCGGGTTGGTCATGAAGCCCCGGCCCTCGAGCGTCTCGCCACCACGGGGAGCCCTGGCCACACGGACCACCAGGTCCATGTTCAGGCTGCCGAACACGATGATCTGGGGACCGTCACGCTGCGTCATCAACACGGCCTCAGGAAACGCGTTGCGTGGCGCGCTTCGAGGTGCGCAGCTGCGCATCCGCCGCGGCAGCATCTTCGCGCAGGTTCGCACCGATCTCGAAGTGCTCGGCGAGCAGCGCATCCGCTTGCGCGGGATCCCTGCGTCGGATCGCCGACATGATGGCCTCGTGATGGTCGATGAGATAGGCGTCGACCTGGGGGACGCTTGCAATCACCTTGCGGCGTTTCAGGTGCGACTCCTGCAGCAGCTTGGCGACGGCCGCGTAGACGCTGGAGAGCGCCGGGGAGTGGGCCGCCTGCACGATCATCGAGTGAAAGTGAAAGTCCGCCTCACCGCCTTGCACCGGATCGTCGATGGTTTCCTGGATGGCCCGCAGCGCCTGCGACAGCCTTTCCAGGTCCGGCGCGAGAGCGCGCGTGCACGCCAGGCGGATCGCCTGCCGCTCGATGGCGATGCGAGCCTGCATCACGTCGTCCACCGCGCCCGCCTGCTGGGCGAGTACCAGGCTGAAGTAATCCGCGAGCGCCGTGAAATTCGGCTCCCGGACCACCGTCCCATAGCCGCGCCTGATCTCGACTGCACCCAGTGTGGACAATGCCGTCAGTGCCTCCCGGATGACCGGCCGGCTGACGCCGAGCGCGCTGGCGAGGTCACGTTCCGGCAGCAGGCGATCACCGGTCTTCAGCCGTCCCGACACCAACTGGTTGCGCAGGAACGACAGCACGCGCTCGTAGCCGTCCTCCTTGGCGTCGGCCCGCTGGACGATCTTGATGGGCTTGTTGATGGCGGGCAACCAGCTCACTCCTGTTTCGTTCCCTGGTTCAGGAACCGCGCGGCTTCTCGCTCCAGGTCGCCCAGCTTTTCCACGCGACGGCGGAAATGTTCTTCCGTGCTGAATTCGGCTGCCAGGAAGGTCTCGATGACATCGCGGGCCACCTGCGGACCGATGATCCACGCGCCGATGCAAAGAACATTGACATCATCGTGTTCGACGGACTGGCGCGCCACGAACGTGTCGTGACAGACCGCGGCGCGAATGCCTGGAATCTTGTTGGCTGCGATGCAGGCTCCCGCGCCGGTGCCGCAGACGAGGATGACCCGCTTGACCTTGCCGTCAAGAATCAGGGAGATCGCCTTGCGTGTGACATCCGGGAAGTCGACGGGCGAGTCCGAGTTCGCGCCCACGTCGATGACTGCATCGCAGTGCTGCGCGAGGACGCCGGCGACAAACGGCTTCAGCAGGAAACCGGCGTGGTCATTCGCCAGGCCGATCGCCGGCCATCGTGGTACCGCCATCGCGTGCGGTGAGCGTGCTTCGTCTTTGGACATTCAGGTGGCCCCTTGCGACACGTGGCAGTTCGTCCGGGAGAGCTGCCTTACCGTGGTCTTACCAAGGATAGACCACCGCTGTTCGAGGTGTCAACAGGGCTTGCCCGGTGATTGCCGGCTCGAGCTTTGGTTGGTTGTGAGTGGCGAAGTCCGCTATCAGCCGTAGCGCGCAAAACCCGGCAAGCACACGTGCCAGAATCCCGGAATGCTGCCGGATACGACTGTTGGCGAGGGCGCGCGAGGAATCGTCCCGTCGACCGAGCGTGAGCGCTCATTGATTCAGCGCCCACTCCTGTTCACCTACCGCCGGTGCCCGTACGCGATGCGCGCCAGGATGGCGCTGCTCGTTGCGGAGATAGAGTTCGACGCACATGAGATCGCGCTGCGGAACAAGCCTTCCGAAATGCTGCGGATGTCCCCGAAAGCGACCGTGCCGGTATTGGTGTTGCCAGGAGGGCAGGTCGTCGACCAGAGCCTGGAGATCATGCGATGGGCATTCCACCGACGTGATCCCGGCGGCTGGTGGGAGCGCGCGCAATCCGGGCTTTGCCAAGATCTGGTCCGCCTCAACGATGGCCCTTTCAAGCAGCACCTGGATGGCTACAAGTACCCCGAGCGCGACCCTCTGCACCTTCAGCCAGAAGTCCATCGCGACCGAGCCGTGGCGTGCCTGTTGGAGCAGCTCGAGGGGGTACTTTCCAGTCAGCGGTTCCTGGGGGGCGGCGAGCCGTGCGCAGCCGACCTCGCGATCTTCCCCTTCGTTCGGCAATACCGCGCCGTCAACGTGAGTTGGTTCGATCGCCAGGAGCTGCACGCGACCAGGAGATGGGTGGGAGGGTGGCTCGACAGCGAGGTGTTCCAGCGCTGCATGAAGACGCTGACCACGGGGATCACGCAGCGATTCTGATCCTG